>JAQUXC010000001.1:0-87265 GCA_028692545.1 Patescibacteria group bacterium
CTCCTAAATACCATAAAACTCGCTTTTCTTTTGGATAACTTGGTTTTAAAGGCATATATTTGTTTATTAGTTAACAGTGTTACCCCTAAGTATACCAAGTGTTACCTATTAGTGTTAACTGTACAAAGTATTGATATAATTTTAAAAATGATATAATGTATTTATAATTTAAAATAAAAAATGTCATGGGCTTTTTTGCATTGTCTCCCTTCTTCATTTTTATTTTATGTGGATTATGGCGGACAGACAGTTGGATTAGCATTTTAACAATTAGTAAGATTTATATAATAATATTATGGGCTTATAGCTTCCCGCAATCGTTTCACTTATGCGGGATCTTCGCTTCATCCTGCTAAGTAGGATTTCGCTTCGACAGTTGGATTAGCATTTTAACAATTAGTAAGATTTATATAATAATATTATGGGCTTATAGCTCAGTTGGTTAGAGCGCTTGCATGGCATGCAAGAGGTCAAGGGTTCGAGTCCCTTTAAGTCCACCATTCTTCGTTCCGCATAGCGGAACTTCGAATGGCGCAGCCGTGAGAATTAGAAGAATGTTCTTTGTAGTTTTAACGAAGAAGGACTAAAAATTACAAAGTATTATAATAAACCCTCATAGTTTACACCTTCCCTCTCGATAAATTAGAGGTACGGCAGACAAGTAATGGATAAATTATATTTCGGTTGTTCAAATACATTTTTAATATTAATATATATTATTTTACCCCCATATTTTAATGAACTTTCCTTCATTATTAAAATTATTGCGGGCGGGAAGTACATTAAAAACAATTTTTGTGGTAATCTTATTGATATAACTTTTATAAACAAGCCCTCGTAGTTCAACGGATAGAACAGATCCGTCCTAAGGATAAAATCTGGGTTCAATTCCTAGCGAGGGTACCAAAACATTATTAGAATAATTGTATAATCCCGTCTTCAAATATATTATAATTGTTGCGGGGTATAGCTTTGCAGAATAGTGTAATATATTAATAGGATTATTTTTTTAATGTATTTTTATAAAATTGTTCCACGTGGAACAATTTAGCTAGACTTGGCTTATTTTATGTCTTTTTTATATTTAACAAAAAATAGCTTTAAGTTTTTTATTTATTATTTAGTATTTTGAGGTTATCTATATAAATCAAATTGTTCCACGTGGAACAATTTAGATAATTTTAAATAATATGTCACAAATCGGTGTAATAGAGTAATTTTATGCAAATCGTGGTAGTCATAGTCATGGACATAATTTTAAAGTAGAAGTTGTTGTAGAAGGTAAAATTGATAAAAATACAGAATTTGTTGAAGGTATAGATGATTATCAGATCATTTTAGAGCTAAATAATATAATAAAAGAGATTACTAATAAGGACTTAAAAGAAATTTTAATAAAAGAAGGGTATATATCATCTGGTAATGAATCAATTGCAATGTATTTTTTGAAATTTCTTAAACCAAAATTTCCTGTAAAATTTATAAAAATTTGGGAAACAGAAAATAGATATGCTGTTGTATATTCAGAAGAAGTTTAAAATGTTCCACCTGTCTGCGCGTAGCCGCTTCAGCGAAGGCAGGTGGAACATTTTATATATATTTTGGCTCATTTGAGCCATTTTTTTGTACATTTAATAAAATAATAGTTACAATATTGGCTATTTTATGTATTTTTTGATATTTTAAGAATATTTATATGAGTCAAATTGTTCCACGTGGAACAATCTATGTAATTTTTTAGTAAATTAAATAAAAGATAGTTCTATGTCATTTTATATTATAAATTTTTATTAATTATATATTTATAGTCTTTTATAGTATTTAAAATGTTCCACGTGGAACAATTTAGCTAAACTTGGCTTATTTTATGTCTTTTTTATATTTAACAAAAAAATAGTTTTAAGTTTTTTATTTATTATTTAGTATTTTGAGGTTATTTATATAAATCAAATTGTTCCACGTGGAACAATTTAGTATATTATTTGTTTATTAGAGTTATTTTTTTTAGAAATAAAAAACTCCCCTAAGATCAAAACATTATGTATTTTATACCTGGGGAGTTTCACTCCCCATTTTTAGGCCTATTACCAAGGGTATTTTATCTATATTAAATAAGATACTTTTAGTAATTTCCATTTTCATTCTTGCTCTGAGGAGCATTGTATTTTTATATTTTTCTAAACAATCCTTATTATTTTTATACTTTTTTATTAGATCTCATGCTTTTTGCACAGGATTCTAAATTTATAAAATTTTATTTTTATTTTTGTAATAAAGGCTGTCTAGAATTGTTAATGTTCTACTATAATATAAGTATATCATAAGTTTTCAAAAAAGTCAATCTCATATTTTGGCTTATTCAAGCCAAAAATATAAATTTTGTTTTATTATTGCTTTATATTAAATAATATATTTATACATTTTTGTAAAGTTATGCACATATAAATACACTTATCAACAGACTTATCCACAGATTTAACATTCTTATACCCAAGAATTAACATGTTATCCACAGATTTTTAATATGATTAATTGATATTTTTTGTTGTGATCTTGTATTTTTAATGAAATTTATGAATTTATATTAAAATTTAGTAAAAATGTATCAATTTGTATAATTTTTATATATTTGTAAAAATAGTTAAAATAAGCCAGTTGTGTTATAATTATGAGTATATATTCATAATTGACCTTATTTCATTATCTTCAGAATGATGATAAAATTTATCTATTATGGATATTGTAAAAAAAGTAAAACAATTTGTTGAAAGTGAATGCAAAAAACCCACAAGCAAGTATGGATATGAGCCTTTTGTTTATCATTTTTTACCAATGCTCAAATATGCAAAGGATCTAAGTGAAAAATATAAAGCTGATCGAGAAATTGTCTTGCTTTCTGTATGGCTTCATGATATTGGCTCTATTATATGTGGAAGGGAAAATCATCATATTACTGGATCGCGTATTGCAGAGGAGAAATTAAAAGAATTAGATTATTCAAAAGAAAGAATAAAATTAATTAAAAATTGTATTTTGCATCATCGTGGATCAAGAAATGAGAAAATGAAAACAATTGAAGAAAAAATTGTAGCTGAGGCTGATGCAATGAGTGCGTTTGATAACATTTCAGGAATTTTCAAGGCTGCATTTGTTTATGAGAAACTTGATCAAGGTGAGGCAAAAAGGAAAGTAAGAAAAAAATTTGAAAACAAGTGGAAACAATTATCTCCAATTGCAAAAAAGATTATAAAGAAAAAATATGATGCAATTATGTATATATTAAAAGATTAATTATAAATATAAATGAAGAGACTTAAATGTAATATTGGTGAATATGGAATTGTTTTAAATAGTAAAAAAGAATTTTTGATTTTGAAACTTCCTATAAACAAAGAATTTAAAAAAGAAATGTGGATGTTGCCAGGTGGGAGACTTAATTACAATGATCAAGCGGAAAGCGGTTTAATGCGAGAAGTATTTGAGGAAACTGGACTCAAAATAAAAATTGTCAAACCAATACATGTTGCTAGATGGGGTATTGAAAAACCAATAAAATATTCTGTGTTTTTTTTATGCAAGTTAACAGGTAATAAAGTTATAAAACTCAGTAAAGAACATACTGAATATAAATGGGTTGATTTTTCTTTTATAAATAAGATTTCGTGGAATAATATAAATACTAAAATTGCAGTAAAAAAAGCAAAACTAGAATATTTAAATATATTAAAAGAAAATTAATAATTATGAAATTATCAACAAAACAAATAAATTTTATAAACAAAAATTATACAGCAGTTTTTACAACATGTGACTCAAGAAATAAACCAAATTCTATTTTTGTAGAAATTTGTAAAATTGAAGATGAAGACAAAATTATTATCACAGATAATGAAATGAAGATTACCAGAAAAAATTTGCAAGAAAATTGTAATGTTTGTCTTTTGTTTAATGACAATAAATATAATGTGATAAAAATTTTTGGAAAAGCCAAATATTTTAAGTCGGGCAAATATTTTGAATACGTAAAAAAATTAAAAGATAATATTGGACATAATCCCAAAGCAGCGGTTGTAGTAAAAGTTTTAAAAATAATTGAAATTTCTTAAACAAAAAGAAAAGGGAACCGAAGTTCCCTTAATGTGCGATTGATGAGATACGTTATTGACAGGAGCAGGTGTGTTTTTTCTTCAACATGCTGAGCGTAAGCTTTCCATCTCCGCGTTTGATTTTTCCGATTTTTTTTGGTTTGTATCCGTCTGGAACATCAAACATTGTACCATCTTCAATCGGAGTTTGAAGGATGAAACTTATTTTTTCAGTCCCAACGGATTCTGCGGGGCAGTCGTAAAGCACTTCACCATTGTGTTCAGCGCTTTGAACTATACTACCTATTGGTAGTTCAATTTGGAAAACTTCATTAGCTGGTGTGTTTTCCGGAATTTGGACTATTCCTTTCTTATACAGCATTTTTACCTCCTGCTGTTTTTTATTTCGCCTATATATTACTATGCCAATCTTATATTGTCAATTGTATAATCTAGTATTTGATGTTTGATTTTAATATTTATATAAATAATGATAAAATGTATTTATATTATTAATAATTAATTAAATGGAAATAAATAAGCTTTTAAAGATTGCTGTTGAAAAAAAGGCATCTGATTTACATCTTGTAGTAGGTCATGTTCCAGTTTTGAGAATTGATACGGAAATTAAGCCAATGAAAGATGAATCGGAAATAAGTAATGTTGAGTTAAAGAAAATGGTGGAAGGTATATTGACCGTAAGTCAGAAAAAGAAATTTTATGAAGATAGGGAATTAGATCTTTCTTATGAAATAAATAATGTCGGTAGATTTAGAATTAATCTGTGTTGGGAAAAAGATAATGTAAGTCTTGTTTCTAGAATTATAAACAACAAGATTCCAAACATGAATGATTTGGGATTAAATGATGTTGTTGCTGAAATGTTGCTACAAAACCAAGGACTTATTCTTGTCACAGGGCCAACTGGTAGTGGAAAATCTACAACTCTTGCTTCAATGGTAAATTATATAAATGAAAATAGAAAAGTTTCTATTATAACCCTAGAAGATCCTATTGAGTATTTGTTCCCAAAAGCAAGTAGTATTATTACTCAGCGTGAACTTGGTTCTGATATGAAAACATTTGCCGCAGGATTGAAACATGTACTTCGTCAAGATCCTGATATTGTAATGGTTGGTGAGATGAGAGATTTGGAGACTATTGCCCTTACTTTAACACTCGCAGAAACTGGACATTTAGTACTTGCAACACTTCATACTCCAAACGCATCTCAGGTTATAGATAGAATAGTAGATGTTTTTCCTGCTTATCAACAAACTCAAATAAGAATGCAGTTTTCTATGGTATTAAATTCTATAATAGCTCAGCGTATATTACCTAAAAAAGGAGGGGGACTTATTGTTGCAAGAGAAATATTGATAAATACCCCTGCTATTTCAAATATTATTCGTGAGAACAAAATACCTCAAATTAAAACTGTCATACAAACTAGTGCTGACAAAGGCATGTCTACAATGGTTCAGGCAGTAAAAAGATTATATGAAGATGATTTAATAGAAGAAAGTTTAGCAGCATCACTTCTTGCAGAAGAAGATATGAGGCAAAGCACCTCCTAAAAAAATAAATAATCAAAATATGGAAATAAATAATAAAGAACTTAGTATAATTATTTTAGCTGCAGGCAAAGGGGTTAGAATGAATCAGGATATTCCAAAAGTATTGACTATGCTTGATAATGGTAATTGTTTAATAGAAAATCTTTTGGAAAATATAAAAGAGACAAATTATATCAATAATGTTTCTGTTGTTGTTGGATTTAAAGGAGATGATGTGATAGATAAATTAGGAAATAAATATAAATATATTTGGCAGAGAGAAACCTTGGGAACAGGGCATGCTGTAGCTCAGTGCAAAAATGAATTAAAAGGTCATTTCGATAATCATCTCATACTTTATGGTGATACTCCTTTTATATCTCCTGCGACAATAGAAAATATTATAAATATGCACATGGAAAACAATTCTATTTTTTCTATATTAACCTTGCAATTGAATAATTTTGAAGATATTAATTCATGTTATATGAATTTTGGTAGAATAGTAAGAGATGCTAATGGTGAAATTACAAAAATAGTTGAATTCAAGGATGCTACTGATGAGGAAAAAAATATTACGGAAGTTAATCCAGCTATATTTTGTATAAAAGATGAGTGGTTATGGAAAAATTTAGATAATATAAATTCTAATAATAATCAAAAAGAGTATTATCTTACAGATTTGATAGCTATGGCACATGATCAGGGTATAAAAATAAAATCTTTTATATCAAAAAATAATTTTGAATTTATAGGTGTAAATACTATTGAACAGTTGAATTTTGCTAAAAAAGTTGGCTTGAATGTTATTTAATATATATAATATATATTTTATAGATACATTCTTTGTTTTAATAAAGAATTTAGGTAAACTATTGACACAAGGCACAAGTTTCGGTAGTATTACACTACTTAATTAAATTTATTTTTTATTATGACTAAAGAAATTAAAAATCAAGGAACCAAAAAACAAGGCAAGTCTGATAAAGGAAATATAATCTTAAAAGATGTAAAATTTGAGATAGAATCAGGCATGGTTGTTAGAGTTCATGAAAAAATTAGAGAAAAAAATGCAAAAGGTGAGGAAAAAGAAAGAATTCAGATTTTTGAAGGTATTGTAATAGCTCATAAACATGGTAAAGAAATAGGGTCTACTGTTACAGTTAGAAAGGATTCAAATGGTATAGGTGTTGAAAAAGTGTTTCCATTAAATTCACCTTTAATTGACAAAATAGAGTTAAAAAGTAGAATAAAGTCTAGTAAATCAAAGCTATATTATCTTAGAGATTATAAAAAGAGATTAAAAAAAGTTAGTATATAATTTATATTAAAACTTCACGATAAGAAGCTTGTTTGCACGGATGGTGAAATTGGTAGACACGCAAGCTTGAGGGGCTTGTGAGAGTTTTTCTCGTGGAGGTTCAAGTCCTCTTCCGTGCACCATATGTAATTTGATAAATAATTCAAAATTCATCATTGGTTATTCATAATTAATTTAGGGTCCTTGGCTCAGTTGGTTAGAGCGTCTCGTTTACACCGAGAAGGCCATAGGTTCGAATCCTATAGGACCCACCATACACGCCTTGTGTGCAATTATTAATGATGAATTTTGAATTTTCAAAATAAATTATGATTTTCTATGTATACATAGCTCGCTGTAATGATGAAACATTATATACTGGATATTGCAAGGATTTAGATGCTCGAGAAAAAAAACATAACATCGGTGAGGGAGCTAAATATACAAAATATAGGACGCCAATCAAAATTATTTATCACGAAAAATTTGATAGTAGAGTAGGCGCAATGAAAAGAGAAAGACAAATCAAAAAATTGCCTAAAGTTGAAAAAGAAGATTTGATAAATCGTAAATTAAAATAAAAATGTCATGGGCTTGTGGCTCAGTTGGTTAGAGCATCTGCTTTGCAAGCAGAGGGTCGTGGGTTCGAATCCCACCAAGTCCACCATCAAAAATACACTGTTAAAATCAGTGTTTTTTTATTACAAAAATATATAAAGTATTTATTTTTATTTTTTAGGGTTATCGGTTTATACACACTTAATAGATATATGTAAGTTCTTATGAAAATTTAAATTATATTATGTATTATGAAATAATAAGTTATTTTAAAAAAAATAAAATATATACTAATAAAATAAATTTTAATGCTTAAAATATTTTTTGATGATGATTAGTATTACTTGACTTAATTTATAAAATATGGTTATATTTACTATTGTTCTTTTTTATTTACAAAACAATCCAAGGAGGATTAAAATGAAAACACTCTATATCTTAATCATCGCTCTGTTGATAAGTATAGCAATAAGTGCCGAAACAACTTATTTTAATAATTGCTCTTTTAGGGCAATTGATACGGTTGACGGTGAATTTTTTTGGGGTTTATCAATGAATGAATTGAAGGCTCAAAAATTTGTATTGCAAGATGGAAATATTAGTATTGTACAAGAGGTTAATTTACCAGACACTCTTAGCATAGATCAATTCCCAGAAATTATTGCAATTTCTGATGAATTTTATGGGGGTGGGTTTGTATTAAGGGCTGATTGTACAGTAGTTTTTTGGTTGTCACAACTTCCAGATAATCATTTTAGACTACATTACAAAAGTGGACTAAAATCTATAAAAAAATATACCAACAATCAAATCGCCCTCTTTTACACTAGGGAAGATACGGGAGGCGGTAGTTCCATTATCCTAGAAATTGAAAATGGAGATGAAATTGAGGGTATGTACAGTGGTGACGGTACAGGTATTTGTTTTGGTGGAAATCAAAATATGACTGTAATAGGGGGTACTAGGCTTGGAGGTTATAATGGTTATGGTGATAATTTACCATGGGCATTTTTAACTGTACATCGAACTAGTGCATATAATTATTCCTACTTTTTTGACAATTATTATGATATTACCACAGCAGTATTCGTTGATGGTGATAATATCTTTGCTATTATAGAAACCAATCCAGATGAATCCGGTTTTATAACCAGAAGTTTGGTCAAAAAGCCTTATTCTGGACAACCAATTAATATTTGTACTGATATAGTGCAATATAGTAATCACCCTTACCTATTTGAAAAAATTGGAGATTGGATATACCTCGGACAACTTAATGATTTGAAGAGGTATAATATCAATAGTGAGATTATGCAATCCGTAAATATCTTGTTTGATGACAATTTTATCAGATCCTCTACAAGATTTCAGGATAAGATATTAATAGCATTAGACAATGGATTGGTTTTGTATCAACCATCAAACTCAATGCATCTAATAAACTTTTATCCACATAGAAATCCTATAGAAGTGGATAATTGCACAGCAGATACACTTTATGTGTATCCAGGTCAAATATTTCAATACAATGGATCTATGAATCCAATAGAAGAAAATTTTTGGCCTGGGAGTGTAATTGGATTAGATTCAATAACGACTCTTGATGTCGGATTGGAGATAATAAATTTTCATTGGGATTGCTCATTGTTGGATAATGAAGGATTGTTATATATTGATAATCTTCAGATGGGTTGGGTTAGTAATGGTTATTTTGGTATTGATGATTGTGGTTTGCTTGTAATGAATTTACAAAATCACATACCTGAGGGTGAATGTGGGCATATTATTACCAGTGTAAATATTACAAATAATACTCCACTTGGAATAATTGAAGAATCTTGCATAGATAATAAAACAATTATTTCCAACAATGGAGTTATTGGTGATATCGATGGATCTGGAGGAGTAGATCAAAATGATGCAATAATTGGTTTGGGACAGTGGATTAATCAGAATATTTTGCAGACCGGTTATAATCCAAACGGTCAGATTAATATAATGAGGCAATCAGTCCTTGCTCCACATCCCAGTACAGCAAATATATGGGCAATAAATGGATATTTACATAATCCAGAGGATTCATTTTTTGCTAATTTGGGAATAGGGAGCCTTTATGAAGTTGAAAATTGGGTTCCACCCAATTATATAAATAACCAAGGTCTCATAATTATAGATACTAATGATAATTTTGTCAGTATATTTTGGCAGAACTTTGATAATAGTTTTGGTGGCCAAGATATTTTGATTACAAATAACAAGGTTATGCGATGGGAATCAGAAAAAGGATTAGAGCCAATTATTTTCGAAAGAAATAAAAATCAACTAATCCAATTTCAAATTCCTATAAATGCTAAGTTATTATCATTATCAACAAAACAAATCAATTATAGTTCATCTGGAAGTAACGATGATCTTATTGATTTAGATAAGGTACTGAACAATGTCTACCCCAACCCCTTCAATTCTCAGACTTCAATTAGTTTTAATTTGTCAAAAACAGGCAATGTACAAATTGAGGTTTATAATATTAGAGGGCAATTGGTGAAGACACTATTTGCTGGCCAAAAATATGCTGGTAACCACCAGATTATTTGGAATGGTACTGATAATAAGGGTAATTTAGTTACAGGTGGAATTTATTTCTACAAACTTAAATTAGATTCTTATGTCAATACTAAGAAAATAGTGTTGATAAAATAAATATATTACCTCACCTTGCATAATGCGGGGTGGGGTTTTTGTTATATTGTATATTATTATATAAGTGATAAACTAAAATTATAATAATTAATATAAAAATACGGTAAGTTTTGAAAATATACTAGAATCTGCTCCACATGGCGTTAGATATCCAGACAAAGAAAATTAATAAATACATTAAATATTATATAGAATCCCCTGACAGTAGTCTGGGGATTCTATTTTTCTAAAATTAATGAAATATATTATTTAATAGTGCGTATTATAAAATATCAGTGTATAATGATAATTGATGCTAGATTGTGAGACAAAAAATGATGTAGAATTGGTAAAACTTGTTTTAAAAGACCAAGATTATTTTTCGTGCCTTATGAAAAGGTATGAAACAAAACTTATAAATTATATAAGAAGAATATCAAATTTTTCACTTGAAGATGCTGAGGATATTTTACAAGAAGTTTTTATGAAGGTTTATCAAAATTTGAATAATTTTGATGAGAGTTTCAAGTTTTCATCTTGGATATATAGTATTACTCACAATGAAGTAATAAGTCATTTTAGAAAAACTAAATCTCGCCCACAAAAATTTGATTTGGATATAAAAGACGATATTTTAGAAAATATTATTTCCGATATGAATGTAGAGAAAGATGCTGATAATAATATTTTAAAAGAAAGGATAAAAAAAGTTTTTTCTAATATGAATATAAAGTATAGAGAGGTTTTGATTTTGAAATTTATTGAAGGCAATGATTACAATGAAATATCAGATATTATAAAAAAACCAAAGGGTACTGTAGGTACTCTTATAAATAGAGCAAAAAAACAATTTCAAGATAAATTTAAAAACTAGAATAAATTTTATGGGAAATATAATACAGAAAGTTCTGGACAAAATAAAAAGTAGTAAAATAACACCAAAACCAAGATGGATTTTTGTTGCTAGAAATATCTTTTATTGGTTTTTAGCACCAGTATTTTTGATTTTTGGTGGTCTTTCTTTTTCTATTATTATTCATATGTTTTTAAACAATGATTGGGATTTGAGAGCAAGAGTTGGGAGTAGTCTTTTTGGATTTTTGATAGCAACTTTGCCGTATTTTTGGATTATTCTTTTTGTTTTATTTGTTATTGCGGGGTATTTTTATTTTAGAAGAACAAAATCAGGTTACAAATATGAATTTTTGAAAACTGTTTTTTATGGTGGACTTATAATAGTTGTATTGGGTATGTTTTTCTATTTTTCAAGATTTGGTGTATATATAGATAGAAATTTATCAAAGATGGAATTTTATAATAGATTTTCATGTCCAAATGCAAAAATGTGGAATAGACCTGATAAAGGTATTATTTCCGGAGAAGTAATTGATTTTGATTCAAATGGAAATATGAGATTTGTAGATATAAATGGAAAACCATGGGATGTGAAGTTTCCAAAAGAAATGCCACCGCATTTTAGGAAAATGATTGAGGAAAACAATAATAGAATAAAAATAATAGGTAATAGATTTGATGATGCTCATTTTGATTTAGAATCAATAAGACCTTTTAGATGTGGCTGTATGATGGAGGATTGTAATTGTGGAAAAAATGAAAGAAATTTTCCAGATATGCGTAATAATAGTTGTACGCATGATTGAGTAGGCCACTCTAATTAAATATTAAAAAAAAATTATGAAAAAAACTTTATTAGTAGCTGTTTTGGGTTTAATTCTTACAATGGGTATAGTATCTCTAATAAATGCTCAACAGACAAATGGTTCCAAAAATTTTGAAAAATCAAATTTTTTCCCAGGAAGAAATGAAGATGTAAAAAAAGCAATTGAAAATAATGATTACGCCACTTGGAAATCTTTAATGGCTAATAAGCCAATGTCAGAAAAAATTAATGAATCAAATTTTGCAAAATTTTCAGAAATGCATAAACTTATCCAAGCAAACGATGCTGAAGGAGCAAAAAAGATAGCAGAAGAATTAGGAATAAATTCTAGAATGGGAAATGGATTCAAAATGAAAGGACAAGGGCAGGGAAAAGGCTGTGGATGTGCAAATGGTGACGCAACAAAACAATGTGGATGTTCTGAGAGTGGTACCTGTGGTCAGTTTATAGATGAAAATAAAGATGGACAATGTGATAAACGTAATAATATACAATAATAAAAAAATCACTTTATTAAACAAAACCTCTATTTAGAAATATTATAGAGGTTTTGTTTTTTATTGAATTTAATTTGATTTTTTAAAAATATTTTTTATTAATATAAAAGTAAATTGTAGTATTATATTTGTAATAATAAGACCTATTAAAAGTATTCCAATATTTTCAAGAGGTTGCCATTTTATAAAAAATAAAATTATCAAAATAGGCCAAATATTTTTTAGATCTTGTAGTGATGGACCTATCATTGCACCAATATTTAATGATAATAAAATTAGTATCCAGCTTTGCCACTCGTTTAATTTTATTTGAGAAATTATATTTAATGGTATAATAATTAGATCTTTGAAGTTGGTTATTTCTTGAATGTTTAAATAGTTGTCTAGTAAAAATTTATTTATCAAATATAAAAATAGAAAACCACCGAGCGTAGGTGCGAGAGAAATAAATAATTGTCCTAATATTGGAATCTTTGATTTGTAGTGAGATACTTTTGGCTGTCTAGAAAATATTTTGAATTCTTTTATTTCTGCTCCAGTCAATATACATGCTATCGCATGAGATGTTTCATGTATAAATGCTCCGACAAAATAAAATATTGTTGTAATAGTGTTGTTTAGATATTTGTTATTTAAAAAATTACTAAAATATCCAAGTATAGTTATAATAATAATTATTAATCCTATATTCATTTATTTATATTTAATTATTCGCTATAATAAGTATATCACTCTTGACTTTAATTTTATATTTGATTAACTTAATTATACAAAATATATGTTTCAAAAGCACGCAGGCGGTACACAGCTTTTAAATCCAAAAGAAATATTGGAGAAAATAGTTGGTTTAGGATATGGAGACCATGTAGGTGGACTGGGCTGTGGTCCAAAAGCATATTTTGTCTTTCAGGCAGCAAGAATAGTTGGAGACAGGGGTTTGGTATATGCTGTGGATATACTAAAAGATGTGTTGTCATCAGTTGAAAGTCATATAAAAATTCAGGGATTATCTAATGTTAAGTTGGTTTGGAGTAATTTAGAGTCATATGGTGCTACAAAGATTCCTGAAAGTTCATTGGATTTAGCTATGTTTGTAAATGTTCTCTTTGAATCATCAGATGTAGCTAGTATGCTTAAAGAAGGTATAAGACTTACAAAGAAAAGCGGAAAAATACTTGTCGTGGATTGGAAAACAATTGGTGCCCCATTGGGCCCTAAACCTGATCATAGAATAAAATCATCTTATGTGAAGGAAATATTAGAAGCATATGGATTAAAATTAGAAAGTGAGTTTGACGCTGGTCAATATCATTTTGGATTATTATTTAGAAAATAAAATTATGATTTCTTTTTTGAGTGCAGAATATCTTTTTGACGCATACCCACCCGCAATAAGTAGAGGAGCTTTTTTCTATTCGTTGGGTTTTCTTTTTTTATGTATTATATTTGCAATATTGTTACAATATTTTTTTATAAAACATAAAAAGCCAATCTTTAATAGAAAATTTGATAAATATGAAAAAGAATTAGAAAAAAAGTTGGTAGATTTGCTGTTTACATTTGGTTTGATAGGTATATTTTTATTATTTTTTAGAAAAATAAGGGTTCCATATTTTCAGATGAGATTTATAATGATGTTTTGGCTAGGTACTGTATTTGTATGGTTTTCCAGTATTTTACAGAATTACCTTACAAAAGTACCAGAATCAAGAGCATTAGATGAAAAGCAGAGAAAATATGAGAAGTATTTAGAAAAATAAATCTAGAAAATAATATATAATAAGGGTCACATTTATGCGACCTTTATGTTTTATAAAAATAAAATAGGAAAATTTGGACAGAAAATAGCTATATATTATCTTAAAAATAAAGCACATAAAATTATTGCAGAAAATATATACTTTAGAGGTGGTGAAATAGATATATTAACAGAAAAAGATGGTATTTTGAGATTTGTAGAGGTAAAAACTAGAACAAACTTGGAATTTGGATATCCGGAAGAATCTATTTCAAAAAGAAAGTTAGAACATTTAAAAAGAGCTATTGATGCTTATATTTTGGAAAATAATATAGAAAAGCAGTATAATTTAGAGTTTGTAGGAGTGTTATTGAGTGGTAAAAATGCAAGAATAAAGCATATTATCATTGACTAATATATAATTATCAATTATAATATCATATTACATATAGGAGGTAATAATGAAAGCAGGTATAGTTCATCATCTGGGTGAATATGTAGATAGGTGTTCTAGATTTTTTGAGAAAGAGATCAAAGGTGGTTATGCCTATTTTTATGTAGGTAATAAGTCTGGTGGACAAATCTTTGATTTTTTTAGTAAAGATGTGTCAAATGGAGCTTATTCACAACTACTGGCGTTTATGGGATTTGTGCATGAATTTCGCAAGGGCATGCATAAAAAAAACGTCACCTTCTCCTTTGGCTCTGTGGATGTGTTGATTTATGGAATAAGTAATAAAAACCATAAGAGAGCTATGGCTGTGGTTATTTTGGCTGCATATGCAAAAATAGTCTCGAATAAAAATGTCTTTACAGAGATTCTTCAGCAGGCAGCCAAAATTGCTCAAAACAACAACAGGATGGAGGAGTTGATAATCCATGTGTTTGGAGAAGATCCATTTGCATGGATGGACTAATATTTTTAAAACTGAGAGGTTTTGCTTTGTGCAGAACCTCTCTTTGTATTTTTCCACATTTTATACCCATTTTCAGTATATTTTTCAAGTTGACAAATTTTGTAGAAGTAATAAGGTAATATATACTGAGTGACTTAAATATTAATAAATTAGGCCTATGAAAAAAATAGCTTTGATTTTCAGAAAGACCATATTTTTATCTATGGTTTTGTTTTTGTTTTTCGTGGTTACTAATTTTGCTAAAGCATCTGAGACAAATTATGACTTAGAATTTAGTAAAGAATGTAGCTTGAGAAACTGTACGGTTCCTGTTCCAACACTAGATAAACCAAATAATCAAACATTTTATTTTGATGAAAAATTTTATCTTACAGGACTTACTTGGAACGATACTGAAATAGATATTTATGTAAATGGTAAGTATAAAGGATCTGCTACTGTTGTAAATGATGAAAATAGTGATATTGCAAATTTTTATTTTTCTGTTGATGAAAAAACATTATCTAAAGGTGATCAAAATTGGGAAGTCATTGCTTGGTCAAAAAATAGATATGATAGAAGTTTTGTTTCTCAAAAAAATAAGTTTGAAATTCAATTAAGACCAGCATCAATTGTAAATCCAATTTTGGATAACAAAATTCCGGAGATTATTCCAGAAAGTGAAATAATATCTGATGATTCTACAAGTGTTGCTGAGACTGATAACTCAGATTCAAATAATATTAATGTTGAGATAGTAGAATCTGTTGATACTGAAACTAGCTCCTCTACAAATGTTACTATAGTTGGTGATGAAATTCCTGGAAATGTTGTTGTAAATACAGCAACTAGTTCAGATGGAAGTGTTAATATAATAGAATCTGATGAAAGTAATAAAGATATCTCTGCAATTAGCGAGAAACAAGAAATAGATAATACTGATTCAGAGACAATACAACCGGCAACTCCAAGTGAAGTTGAAAAAGATATTGTGAAAGACGATTTAGATCTATCCAACAATCAAACGAAAAATAAAAAATTGGGAATTTTTCTTTTGTTTGTGCTTGTCGTGGTTGTAATATTTACTACTGTTGTAACGAAGAAAAAAAAGGATTGATATTTTAGATTATTCAAAAAAAGGTCTAACTAGTTGTGTTAGACCTTTTTTGTTTATAGTTTTTAAATCTTTAGTTATATTATATGTTTTGTATTAGATTTTTTGGATGATATAAGTATATATACTATTATAGATATGCTTATGTATATATCTGCAAAATTTATAATAGAAAGGCTAAATATTTCTAAAAAATCTATTACTCCATTATAATATATCCTATCAATCAAATTACTAAAAGCTCCTATTATTATAACTCCGATTAAAAATGATTTTGTATATTCATGTTTCTTTATATGTTTTATGAATATAGAGTTTAATATTATAATTATTATAATTGTTAGTATTTCAATAATTATTTGATTTATTTTTAAACCAAATGCTATACCTGTATTTTGTGTAAAATGTAGTGATAATAATTTATTAAAATAAACTCCACTTTTATGGAGTTTATTTATCGCTAAGTATTTTGTAATTCTATCTAGTAGAAAAAGTAAAAATAATAATATAAATATTTTTGTACTTTTTTTCATTTTATAAACTTTTTCTTTTGCATTCCATACATTTTGTAGCCGTTGGAAAAACCATACATCTTTTTTCATCTATTGGTTTGCCACATTTTTCACAAGTTCCATAAGTACCTTTTTTTATTCTCTCTAACGCTTCATCTACTTTATTTAATGATTTTTCAAGTGTTTTTTCTAGATACAAATCACTTTCAAAATCTGCAACCTCTGAGGCGTTTTCATCTTCGTGTTCTCCGTAATTTGGAAACTTTGCATCATAGTCATTGTCAGCATTGTCATTTTTGTCAGCGAAACTCTCAAGTTGCTTTATTAATTCTTCTTTTTCTTGTAGTAATTTTTCTTGTATTTTATCTAATGTTTTTTTATCCATGTGTTTTATATGTTATTTAAAAAGTATAATTATTATATTTGGCTAGTGCTTTTTTGTCAATGGCTTATATATAAACAAAAAACAGGAGCAATGCAGTTGCTCCTGTTTTTATACCTAATAATTTTTATAATACAGCTTCTTTTGCTGCTTTTGCTAATCTGAATTTTACTACTGTTTTTGCAGGAATTGTAATTTTAGCTCCTGTTGCTGGATTTACTCCTTGTCTTTCTTTTCTTTTTGCTTTTACCATTTTACCAAATCCTGGTAAAACAAATTCTCCGTTTGTTTTTACTTCTTTGTATGCTAGTTCAACAAGAGTTTCCATGAATGCTACTACATCCTTTTTTGGTAATCCTGTCTTTTCTGCTAGCACAGTCATTAGCTGTGACTTTGTCATTTTTGCCATTTTATTTAACTTAATGATTAGTTTTGCCCAATATTCATGGGCACATTTATTATACCACTTTCTAATTATATGATAAATAGAGGGTTTTGTTAAGTGCAAAAAAATTATAGTCCATTTTTAAAGTATTTTATGGATCATTTTGTAAACTTTTTCATTTATATCAATGAATTTTTCTTTTTTTATGTTTTTTATATTTATCCAGACCAATTTATTTATTCCAATTTCTTCATATTCATCTGCAAATTTTCTTATTATTTTTTCTTTACTTGATATTTTACATTTATAAAAAAACATATGAGAGTGCCATGCTTCATCCCCCTCCTTAAAATAAAAAAAATTTTCAAACAAAGCTACTAATTCTTTTATTTTTAAATTTTTTATATTTGTTTCTTCCTCTACCTCTCTTTTTAAGGCTTTCTCAATTGTTTCTCCAATTTCTATGCCACCACCAGGAAACCATAGTTTTCCAGATTTACTTTCTGTCAAAAGAACTTCATTTTTTTTATTTAATATAATAGCATAAACACCAGGTCTAAATGTGAATTTGGATATAGGAAATTTTACAGTTTTTCCATGGTTGTTTTTGCATGTTATGGTTTTCATATTTTTATATTAATTATTCGTAATATTATCACTTTAAAATTTTTTGGTAAATAAAAATAAGTGTATTATCCTATTGTTTTTTTAATTTTGTTTTATATTTTTTTGTAAACAATATTAATAATATGAAGATTAAAATTATTATTCCTGTGTCAATAAGTATGATTGAAAAAAAAATATATTTTTGTTTTATATAATTAGAATCAAAATCTATCGGCAAAACACCAGATCCTAAACTTATTAAATCTTCTTGTGCATTAGTAAGAAGTTTGGTTCTGCTACAAATATTGGTGTTTAATTTGTTTTCTTTATCATATGCATAAACAATATATTCTTCGTTTTGTTCGAAAGGATATCCGCAACTTGCTTGATCTCTTGCGGTTGTTAAAATAATTATTTTATAATTAGGTCCTTTCCAGATTTGTGAAACTTCAAATGTAATTTTTATAGGATCAGAACTTTCAATAAATATTTTTTTTGGTATATCTATATTAATAACCTTACCAACAAAAACAGAAGTAGCTTGTTTGAGTGACTCTTCTGGTGAAAGTGGTTGAATACATGAACAAGCACTAACAATAGTTGTGTTTACAAAAAATAAAGGTCCAATGATAAATGATAGTAAGATTATTTTTTTCATATCATAAGTATTATTAAATAATAGCAGTTAATATTTTTTTGTAAAACAAAAAATCACTAATAAATAGTGACCCTTTATGTTTTACATCTTCGTTTATCTCAATCTAATTGAGCTAAGTTCGATGGTCGGGGTGATCTCGTCATACGCATGCCATGGCGACATGTCGTGAACGGGGCCGGCCTTATTCTTCCAATAATTTTTAAAATAAAAATAACCCATATAGAGTTATATTTAATGGTCGGGGTGAGAGGACTCGAACCTCCGGCCTCATGCTCCCAAAGCACGCGCGCTAGCCAACTGCGCCACACCCCGAATTTAATTTTGAATTATGAATTTTGAATAAATTAGTTAATTAATGAATTTCTAAATTTATTCATCATTTGAAACTTATTATTCTAAATTGTTTATTGGTGCCGCGGGGCGGAATTGAACCACCGACACGAGGATTTTCAGTCCTCTGCTCTACCACTGAGCTACCGCGGCTTGATAAATTTTTTTCTAATTTTTATTTTTTATTATTTTTATTTACTGTCCATCTACGCTAAGGCTTCGATGGATCATTCTTCTCTCTTCTTTGAAGAGTCGAATGGCGTAGCCATTCGAAGTTCCGCTCCGCGGAACGAAGAATGGTGGGCGCACCAAGAGTTGAACTTGGGACCTCAACATTATCAGTGTTGCGCTCTAACCAACTGAGCTATGCGCCCAACAATTACAAAATAATTTTCTTTCAATAAAAAAACTCCTTTTTGAACCCCTTATATTACTTTATAACTAATTTTAATAGAATAAATTTTAGGAGTCAATAAAAGGAGTTTTCCCTTAACAACTAAATTGTGGCAGAAATTTCATCGAGCTAAGCCCGATGACCGATCTAATTGATTCGTGAGAATCAATTGACTCCTTAGAAAGGAGGTGATCCATCCACAGCTTCCGCTACGGATGCCTTGTTACGACTTCACCCCTATTGCCAGTCCTACCTTATTCCATGCTTTAGTGCACAGCTTTCGGGTATTACCGACTCTCTTGGTGTGACGGGCGGTGTGTACAAAACCCGAGAACGTATTCACCGCACCATAGCTGATATGCGGTTACTAGCGATTCCAACTTCATGAAGTCGAGTTTCAGACTTCAATCCGAACTGGGACCGGCTTTGATGGGATTAGCTCCATCTTGCGATTTAGCGACCCATTGTACCGGCCATTGTAGCACGTGTGTAGCCCAAGGCGTAAGAGCCATGCTGATTTGACGTCATCCTCACCTTCCTCCCAGTTATCCTGGGCAGTTTCCTAATGAATTGTAAATTAGGATGAGGGTTGCGCTCGTTAAAGGACTTAACCCGACATCTCACGACACGAGCTGACGACAACCATGCAGCACCTGTTACCTGGTTCCTTGCGGCACTCTCCTATTTCTAGAAGATTCCAGGAATGTCAAGCCTTGGTAAGGTTTCCCGCTTATTATCGAATTAAACCACATGCTCCACCGCTTGTGCGGGTTCCCGTCAATTCCTTTGAGTTTTAGTCTTGCGACCGTACTCCCCAGGCGGGGTACTTAAGGTGTTAACTTAACTAAACAGCACTGGAAGGATCGATACTTCCAATACTTAGTACCCATCGTTTAGGGCGTGGACTACTGGGGTATCTAATCCCATTCGCTACCCACGCTTTCGTCTCTCAGTGTCAGGAATGTTCTAGTAAGCTGCCTTCGCATTTGGTGTTCTAGCCGATATCAATGCATATTACTACTACACCGGCCATTCCGCTTACCTCTCCCATCCTCTAGTTTATTAGTTTCTCAAACTATCTCTAAGTTGAGCCTAGAGTTTTAATTTGAGACTTAACAAACCACCTACAGACGCTTTACGCCCAATAATTCCGGATAACGCTTGCAACCTTCGTATTACCGCTGCTGCTGGCACGAAGTTAGCAGTTGCTTATTCTTTAGGTAACGTCACTAATTCTTCCCTAAAAAAAGAAGTTTACGCCCCGAGGGGTGTCATCCTTCACGCGGTATTGCTCCGTCAGCCTTTCGGCCATTGCGAAAGATTCTTGACTGCAGCCTCCCGTAGGAGTCTGGGCAGTGTCTCAGTCCCAGTGGGACGGGCCACGCTCTTACGCCCGCTACTCGTCATAGCCTTGGTGAGCTATTACCTCACCAACTAGCTGATAAGCCATAGACCCCTCCCTAACCGATAAATCTTTACCATTAAAAACACTTACATGTTTTAAATGGACTATCAAGGATTGTCCCCATTTTCACAGGGTTATACTTGAGTTAGGGGCAGGTTATCAATGTGTTACTCTCCCGTTTGCCAGGGATATAAATACCCCTTAGACTTGCATGCCTTAAACATACCGCCAGCGTTAATCCTGAGCCAGGATCAAACTCTCGTTAATTGGAATATTTTTGTGAAAAATATTCAAAAACTTATAAGTGAAAAAATTTCCTTATCTTTAGCTTTCTGCCACAATTTAATTGTCAAGTTGCGAAATTTTTATTATACAAATACTTTATTGCGTAAAAAAAATTAATATAGAATAAAAATATCTATATAGTAAAATAATATTATACCTTTTCAAGAAACATGTCAATACTTATTATTGATTTTTTTGTTGATAAGTGAGAATATTAAATTATGTCTATAATAAGCTATAAAATAAGGGAATTAGAGTATAGTGATCTTGATTTAGAAAAGGGGTTTTTTTATACTTTAGGAAATTTAACAGATTCTCCTATTTTGGATTTAGAAAAATCAAAAAAAATATATGATAAAATAAAATCTCAAGGTACTTATATTTTTGTCGCTGTTTCAGATGATGAGCAAATAGTTGGTAGTATTTCATTATTGTTAGAGCAAAAATTTATTCATGGTGGATCTATAGTTGGCCATATAGAAGATGTTGTAACAAGAAAAGGGTATGAAGGAAATGGAATAGCGAGTGCATTGTTGAATTGTGCGATAGATTTTGCCAAAGAAAATAAATGTTATAAAGTGATTCTTGATTGTAAAGATGATCTTATAAAGTTTTATGAAAAATTTGGATTTGAACATTTTAAACACAAAGGAAATTGCATGAGAATTGATTTTTAATTAGGTTTTTATTATTGACATAAGTTTTTAGAAGTGATATTATTTTAAATAATGGATTTCTATAAATCCATTGATGTAAGTTAACAAATAAGCGATAAAGAAATGTCAGAAAGAGACAAAGAGTTTCTAGAAAGTCTTGTAAAATTCCTTGTAGACAGTCCAGACAAGGTAAAAGCAACAAGAACTGTTGATGAAATGGGAGTATTATTAACTCTCGATGTAGATCCAAATGATATGGGTCAAATAATCGGCAGAAGAGGTAACACAGCAAGAGCAATTAGAACTCTACTTAGAGTAGTAGGTGCTAAGAACAATGCAAGGGTTAACCTAAAGATAAATCAACCAGAAGGTGTTAGAGTTCCTTCAGAATACAATAGTTCAGAACATCATAGTTCAGAACATAGAGGTTCAGAAGTAGAAGCATCAACATCAGATGTAGATGATCTAAAATTATAAATTTTTTTTAAAACAAAAGGCCGTCTTTACAGATGGCTTTTTGTTTTCTATATTTAATATATTATGCAATTCGATATAATCACAATTTTCCCAAAAGTTTTGGACTCTTATTATAATGAGAGTATTATTGGTCGTGCACAAAAAAATAAATTAATAAAGATAAATTATACAAATCTTCGAGATTTTACTACCGACCAACATAGAAGTGTTGATGACTCACCATATGGTGGGGGACCAGGAATGATTTTAAAAATTGAACCAATAGCACGTGCATTAAAATCAATTCGTAGGAAGAAGAAATCAAAAATAGTTTTACTTGATCCAAAAGGAAAATTATACAATCACAAAAAAGCACTTGAATTTTCAAAACTCGATCAAATAATTTTTGTAAATGGGTATTATGAAGGAATAGATTCTAGAGTAGATGAGCTGGTAGATGAAAAAATTTCTATGGGAGAATTTGTGCTATCAAATAGTGAACTTGCAACTGCTATGATAATTGATTCTGCCTCGCGACTTATAAAAGGAGTACTTGGAAATGAAGAATCTCTTAGTGTAGAATCATATTCTGATAATTTTGTAGAATATCCACAATACACAAGACCAGAGCAAATTAAGATTGAAAAAAATATTTATAAAGTTCCAGAAATTCTTTTGTCTGGTAATCATAAGGAAATAGAGACGTGGAGAAGAGAAAAAAGAAAGTGATTATTTTTTCCTACCTACTGGCAGGCAGGTATTTTTATTTATTATGCCCATTGTTTTTTTACTTTTTGAAGTTATGATTTTAGAAAATTAGTATCAAAATTACCATATAGTAGATCACTACTTTTTTTATTTTTCAATGCGTTTTTTAGTACAATAGGTAGTATATTAAGTTTATATTCTAATTTTCCAATTTTTTATCATAAAAATTAAATATTTTATGTATTTATAATCTCATATTTAAGACTAAAAATCAAACAAAAAATACCTATTTCTAGGTATTTTATATTTTATGCCAAATATTGAATATTAGATTTTATCTAGATTAATCTTTTATTTCTAAAAGCTATTCCGGAAGCTGTTTTTAAATATCTTTCAAAATCTAAAGCTTTTTTCTTATCTAAAAACACGCAATAATAAATTAGTTTCCAAGGTCTAAATTTATTAGTATATGGAGATATTCCTCTGTTATGATCATTCAATCTATTTTTTAAATATTTAGAAAAACCTGTATAAAATTTGGATTTAAAATTAATGCTTTGAATAATATAAATATAAAACATAAAAATAAAATCACTAATAAATTAGCGACCCTTTAAAATACATGTGCTCTCCTTCGGAGAATTGGTGTACCATTCGTAGCGTATTTATACCAGAAGAACAAATATTAAAAAATAAGTCCTTCTTCGCCAAAGGCTATGAAGGACATTCTTCGCTACGCGAAGAATGGTACCGGGAAGAGGACTTGAACCTCCAAGCCTTGCGGCACATGCTCCTAAGGCATGCGTGTATACCAATTCCACCATCCCGGCATTTTCAATTTATCAAATGAATAATAAATTTATTACCTCTTTTGATAATGAAATTATTATAGATTTAATATTTTATATAGTCAAGATGCTATTTATTACATTCTGCACTCATCAATTTTTCATTGAAACATGTTCCTTGTTGACATATACAATCTTCACTTGTATAAGCTGCACAAAAATCAAATAGAGTTGTGCACATTTCTGGTTTTTGATATTGATCAATGAATTTTTTGTTTATGCAACTGCGTGAATGACATCCTGGTAATGGTACACAGTCTTCATGATTATTGCATTGTGAATGATTCTCTGTAATTACAGAATTATCTTTTATTATTTCAAAATTACTTATTTCTATTGTTTCGTTATTTATAATATAATCAAAATTTGCTTTTAGTGCGATATGTCCATCTTCATAACTTACTATTGCTTTGTTATTTTCTTCTATTTGTAAATCTGTAATATAGAAGGTTCCACCAAGAACTGCTTTTTCTGAAGATAAGTTTGATATATTGTCTTTCAAATAATTTTTTAATTTTTCTTCTATGGATAATTGTTCTTGTTTTACATCTTCATTGTTTTGAGGATTTTCTACATTTTTTGTATTGTTATTATTTTTGAATAAAATTACCACTGTTAGTAATATTACAAGTGTAAATAATATTATTAGTATTTTTTTTGTCATAGAATTTTTATCCTATCTTTAGGATAGTTATTTATTATATTATTAATGATATCAGTTTGTGCTTATAAATCAATCTATTATTGTTTTCATAATAATATATTGTAATAAAAAATAAATATTGATACAATCTATTTATGGATATTTTAGCAATAGTATTTATTTGGCCAATTATAATATTTGCTCTAGGACTTACATTTATTGCCTTTGGTGATTTTATGATGAGTGGGCATGGGAATTTAGCATTTTCAATATTATATTCTATATTGTCACCTGTTTTTACAATTTTGTTTATTATATTGATATTTAAATTTTTTAAAAGGTCTAGAGAAGATAAAATAGGAAACTTTGTAGATAAAATTCGCAATGTTAGTATAGGATTTTCTCTATCTCTATTATTTCCTATTGTTGTAAGATACTTTATAGAAGCTACAGACAATTCATTAATAGGAACTATTTTTGGTTTAATTGTTGGATTTACATTGGTAGTTTCTGGTATGTTTATGAAGAGAAATAAAATTTTGATATATAGTAATATATTAGGTGGCGCTATGGTTCTCATTTATACATATGCTCAATTATGGAATTTAGGGCAAGGAGCCAGAATAATAGCAGCAGCTTTTGCTCTTATTGTTGCTGTTGTAGTGTCAGTATTGAAATTAAAAGACAAATTAACATAATTTCATGAATCAGAAAAATGTAGCTATAAAATTGATATTTGGTGGTGTTATACTGTTGTTTGGTACCGCCTTAGCTTTTTTTACTGCAAGTTATCTTGAAACAAATGAAGTATTTAGTTATTGGACTACATTAGTTATTTTTACTGGTATATATATTTTTGCAGGTATTATAATTCACAAAATATATTCTATAAGTTTAGGATTTTTGTTTTCTGGGGATATATTATTACTTTATGTATTGGGAGATAATTTTGGTGATATAAATATTTGGGCTAAGTTTATAATTTTGGTAGCTGTATTAATTATATTATATTCTATTACTTGGCTTGTGTATTCAAAAAAAGATTTTGATCAACCTTCTTTACCGATACAAAATTTAATTAATCCAAATACTCCAAATATCTCTAGTTAAGTTATTTTAATTTTTCCCAATTTTCAATTTTACCTTGTATAGTTTCAAAAATAGAATTAGCTTCTATTTTTTTTATTGCTTTGAGTTTTTTAATTTCATCTGGAGATCTTTTTTCTAATTTTTTTATTAGATGATTGAATTCATATTCTAATTGTTTTGAGTTTACTTTTATTGTTTCAAATTTTTTTGGTATTTGAATCTTTTTTACATCAAAATTATAATTTCTTCTTTTGGCTTCTTCTATTATATATAGTAAATACTGATTTATTGATGAAATAGAATTTTTTGATTTTTTGAATCTTTCTAATTGAGGGTGATTTTTGTAGCCTTTTGTTTTTCCTTCAAGGACTTTTTTTGCAAGAAGAGATTCTCGCCACAAAGCTACGAGACCAATCTTGTCTAAATATTTTGGATGTATACTCCAGAGTCTCATTTTTTAATTTAGCTTATATAAATAGAAGTTTAATATAGTGGCAAATGAAACCCAGAATAAATATGGGAGTAATAGATATGCGGATGTTCTATTAAGTTTGTAAAAGTTTGTTATTGTTAATATTATAAAAATCAACAGAATAAGAATGTTTATTAATCCATACAATGGATTTTGTAATGCAAAAAATGAAAAAGACCAAGCAATGTTTAGTATCAATTGTATTGTAAAAATGAAAATTGCTTTTTTATTGTTTTCTTTTTGCAATATTAAATAAAGAGATATTCCCATTAGTATAAATAGAGAAGTCCATACTGGAGCAAATAACCAATTTGGTGGATTAAATGATGGTTTTTGTAATGTGCTATACCAAGTAGGAATATTTGGTGTTGTAAAAAGTGAACCAATAAATCCAGCTGAGAGACATACTAAGATTGAGACTATAAATTGTGCTATTTTTTTTAACATATTTTTGTTTAATTATTATTTATTAAAAAATTTTTTAATAATATTTCCGAAATCTTCTATTGTTTTATATTTTTCTATTTTTATATTTTTGTTTCCAGAAATCATTACAGGAATTCTTTTATCTTTTTGTTCACGATAAAAACATAAAATATTTTTTTCCATTGCCTCACTAGATCCAAGTTCATAGCCAACTCCAATACTTGGAGTAGATATTTCAGCAATAATAATATCAGATTCCTTTAACCAACTCATGTCTCTATTATATATAAATTTATCTGTTTTGATTTCACCTTTTGAATTTAAATTAACATTTCCAACATGTTCAGTAAGAACTGTCCCGTATTGAGATAAAATTTTGATCATTTGGCGATAAATATCTTTGTCATCTCTTCCGCCAGTTATTGATCCTGCAAAATAAATTTTCATGTTATTTAGGTTATTGTTGGTTTTGTAATTATATAACTAATAGTAATTATATAACATAAGTGAGTAAATAAAAGTATATATGATTTTATTTGTTGAAATTTAAAATTTTTTGAATTAGATTAAATAATATTTACCAACAAAACAAAAATACCTATTTGTGATAAGTATTTTTGATGGTGCCGCGGGAGAGACTTCCCGCCTTCACTACTCCCTTTGCTGAAGCTTCGGGAGTCAAGAAAGTTTCGGCGGGATAAACTTTTCGTCTCTCCTTAATTTTTGTTTTAATAATGTTTTATAAAAAATAAAAACTCTCGAACTTGTCGAGAGGTGGTGCCGCGGGAGAGACTCGAACTCTCACGAATTATACATCCATTGGATTTTAAGTCCAACGCGTCTACCAATTCCGCCACCACGGCACAAACATAAATTTTTTAAAGCTTACTAAATTTCTTAATTACAGAATATATTATAATTTTTCGCCCTTACGAAGCTTTAGCGAAGTAGGGCGTCACCACGGCATTTTTTAATTATGAATGATGAATGATGAATTTTGATGTAAGTTAATTGCTCAGTTTTTAAAACTCATTTTCAAAATTATACTTAATATTATACATAATTGTATTTATTAGGCAAGTATATTATAGTCTTTATTATTTTTTAATTTTTTATATTTGAATATAAGCTATTATCTTTGGATTTATTTCAAATTTTATACCTGATTTTTTTATTTTTTCATTTATTACATCTTTTAATAAATTAAGACCGCCCTTATTTTTTATTGTTTCTATATTAAATATTCCATTCTCAGAAAATATATTTTGAATTTCATAAAATACTTTTTCGTTTTTTAGATCCTCAAAAATTTTGTCTATAGTTTTTATTAAATCTATTGCCGTATCTTTACTTTCTTCTAGAAGTAAAACGTCTATCAATCTTTTTGCTCCATCTTCTCCTTCTAAAACATTTATGAAACTTTGTTCCAATATTGATGTATTTTCTTCTAAAGATTTTTTTGTATCTTCATTCATAAACTTTTCTGTATTTAATCTAAATCCAACATTTTTAAAACCTATGTTTGCGAGCATATCTGCATCAAAAACAATTTTATCTTCTATAGTTATGGGATCAGGGTATCTTTTTCCACTATTTATATATTTTACCAAAAAAGGATGGTTCATATGTCTTTCTATTGCAGATTTTACAGTTTCTATAAATTGATCATTTATTTTTATTCCATCTATTGTTGTACCTTCTATTTTTTTTAATATTTCTTCTGCTCTTTGGATGCCTGCAGTATGATGGGTTTTTAAATCAGATATTAATTTTCCGCTATCATGCAAAATAGTTGCAGTAGTTGCAGAAACTTTTTCTTTTTTTGATAAGTTTGGAATTTGTTCCATTATTAGAAGCGCGTAATCCAAAACTGTTTTATTATGATTTTCTAAAACTGCCAAATTTCCCTCTTTTTTTTCTTTTAGTTCTTGATCGGTTTCTTCTTCTATATCTTGTGCATATAAGTATTCTCTCATTTCTATTACTTGAGAGTATTTTTGTTTTTCTGTTCCATTTTCATTGTCATTTTTCATTTGACTATTATTTTTCATTTCAGGTAATTTGAAATAATATTCATCATTTAAATTTAGAGATTCAGCACTGTTTGTATTATTATATAAATTTTCAGCTTCCTTCATAGTTTTTTATTATTAATAATGTTTATAATAATAGCATTATTATTGTATTTTGTCAACATAAATTTTTTTATTTTATAATTATAGTATTATAAATATTTAATATTTTAAACTTTGGATTAAAGTTTATTATTTATGTGTTTTAAGCTCTTGACTTATTTTTTATTTTCTATATAATTATTTACAGTTATCCACAAGTAATAATTAACAAAAAAACTTGTATCAAATAGAAAAAAATATAACAAACAAATATAGATTGAGCGGATTTTAATACTCTAATTTTATTAGTTATAGAACCGCTAGATAGCGGTTTTTTTGAACCTTAAAAATGTAATCAATAACTAGTAGTAATATCAGGCTTTCTTATGAAGATTTATCTGGTAGAAATATTTTTTTCTCAAACTGGAGAAATCTTTTGTAGAATCTCTCGCACCTTGGTGCTACTTACTACTAATTATTGCTTATATTATTGTGAGCAAAAATTAGCTCATTGAAAATTTATTTTAAGGTATACTGAAACAAAGAAATATTTTATGTTTCAGTGATTGCAATTTTAAGAGTATACGGTGGATGCCTTGACACTAAAAGGCGATGAAGGACGTAGCAATCTGCGATAAGCTTCGGTGAGGTGATAAGCAACCTTTGACCCGGAGATTTCCGAATGGGGCAACCCACTGACAATGAAACTGTCAGTATCATTAACTGAATACATAGGTTAATGAAGGCAACCTGGAGAATTGAAACATCTTAGTACCCAGAGGAAAAGAAAGAAGATACAGTTTTTACGCTAAGGTTTACAAATTATTTGTGGACTCTTAGTGTAGAAATTTCGATTCCCTAAGTAGTGGCGAACGAAAGGGGAAGAGCCTAAACCATATGAGTGTTGATTGTCAATTTTAAGAAGTTCGCTTTTTAGAAAAGATTATCTTTAAAGATCATAAGTCGTTGCTTATGTGGTGTATAGTAAATTATGTTCGGAGCTTATGAATCCGAGATGGAGTCTACAATAATGACTTCCCTAGTAGAATAAGCTGGAAAGCTTAACCAAAGAAGGTGAAAGTCCTGTACATAAAAGGGGTTATTGCTCTATGGTAGTTTACTTGAGTACTTTAGGACTCGAGAAATCCTGAAGGAATACAGCGTGACTATGCGCTAAGGCTAAATACTTTTAGTGATCGATAGTGAACAAGTACCGTGAGGGAAAGGTGAAAAGCATCCCGGTGAGGGAGATGAAATAGTATCTGAAACCGTATACTTACAAGCAGTCGGAGTCCCGTTTACGGGATGACGGCGTGCCTATTGAAGAATGAGCCAACGAGTTTATTTATGTTGTTTGTTTAATCCCGCATAAGGGAGTAGGCAAAGCGAAAGCGAGTCAGAAATTGGCGTATTTAATCAAATAGTATAAGTTATGCTTAACTTATGCTATTTGGTTGAAAGACAGCATGAATAAGACCCGAAACCGAGTGAGCTAACCATGACCAGGATGAAGGTGCAGTAACATGTACTGGAGGTCCGAACCCACTAGCCGTGCAACACTAGGGGATGAGTTGTGGTTAGAGGTGAAATGCCAATCGAACTCGGATATAGCTGGTTCTCCTCGAAATAGCTTTAGGGCTAGCCTTGTCGTGGAGTCTAGGGGTAGAGCACTGAATGGGGTGGAGGGAGAAATCTTATCCACTCTAACCAAACTCCGAATACTAGATACTCTATACGGCAGGAGTCAGACTATGGGGGCTAAGCTTCATCAGTCAAAAGGGAAACAGCCCAGATCCTCATTTAAGGTCCCAAAATCTTAGTTAAGTGTAAAAGGCGGTGTTATTACTTAGACAGCTAGGAGGTTGGCTTAGAAGCAGCCATCCTTTAAAGATAGCGTAATAGCTCACTAGTTAAGTGATAGTGCGCCGATAATGTAACGGGGCTAAACTAAGTACCGAAAATAGGAATCTATAAATTATTAATAATTTATAGGTGGTAGAGGAGCATTCTATATTCACTGAAGCCTGATCCGCGAGGAAGGGTGGAGGATATAGAAGAGAGAATGTTGGCATGAGTAACAAAAAGACAGGTGAGAATCCTGTCCACCGTAAACCCAAGGTTTCCTGAGCAATGATTGTCATCTCAGGGTTAGGCGATCCTAAGCCGAGGCTGAAAGGCGTAGGCGATGGAAGAGCAGGTTAATATTCCTGCCCTACTTTAAATTATCGATGGGGTGACGTGGTTTTGAATTGATAGCGTTTTTTGGCTATAGACGTTGGTCTGGATGTGATGTTTCTTAGGTAAATCCGGGAAACGTGAAGTCACTGAGAGGTCAGAAGATTGAGACTTCGGTCAAGGTCAATTATCAAGGATAGGTCACCAAGAAAAACCTCTAAGAGCTACGGTTTAAAGTAATCGTACCGCAAACCGACACAGGTGGGTGAGGCGAGTAGCCTAAGGTGTACGAGAGAATCTTCGTTAAGGAACTCGGCAAAACAGCGGCCGTAACTTCGGGATAAGGCCTGCCTCGAGCAATCGGGGCCGCAGCGAAAGAGTCCAAGCGACTGTTTACCAAAAACACAGGTCCCTGCAAAAGCGTAAGCTAAAGTATAGGGGCTGATGCCTGGCCAGTGTCAGAACGTTAAGGGGAGAGGTGCAAGCCTTGATCCGAAGCGCTGATGAACGCCGGCGATAACTATAATCGTCCTAAGGTAGCGAAATTCCTTGTCGGGTAAGTTCCGACCTGCACGAATGGCATAACGACTTGGACACTGTCTCAACGAAGAACTCGGTGAAATTGCAATACCGGTAAAGATGCCGGTTACCCGTAGTCGGACGAGAAGACCCCATGAAGCTTTACTATAACTTGATATTGGTTTAGGGGTATATTTGCTTAGTATAGGTGGGAGACTTTGATACTTTGTTTTCGGACAAGGTGGAGTCGCCAGTGAAATACCACCCTTATGTGCTTTTAAATCTAATCCTATGCCTTGAATCAGGCTAGGAGACAGTGTTAGGCGGGTAGTTTAACTGGGGCGGTTGCCTCCTAAAAAGTAACGGAGGCGTTTACAAAGGTTGGCTAGCTCCCGATGGAAACGGGATGTGGTCGTGCAAACGCATAAGCCAGCTTTACTGCAAGGGGTACGACCCGAGCAGTTGCGAAAGCAGAAGTTAGTGATCCGACCGTTTATAATATTAGATTTATCTAATATTCGATATAGGACGGCGGAAGCTCATCGGATAAAAGTTACTCTGGGGATAACAGGCTAGTCTTGCCCAAGCGTCCACAGCGACGGCAAGGTTCGGCACCTCGATGTCGGCTCATCGCATCCTGGGGGTGAAGAAGCTCCCAAGGGTTTGGCTGTTCGCCAATTAAAGCGGTACGCGAGCTGGGTTCAGAACGTCGTGAGACAGTTCGGTCTCCTATCCACTACGGGCGCATGGAATTTTGAGGAGTCCCTTTCCTAGTACGAGAGGACCGGAAAGGACAAACCTCTGGTGTACCAGTTGTTCTGCCAAGAGCATTGCTGGGTAGCTATGTTTGGTTTGGATAAGCGCTGAAAGCATCTAAGCGCGAAGCCGTCTCCAAGATTAGAATTCCTTATTTAGGTACCTTGTAGACTACGAGGTTGATAGGCTCTAGGTGTAAGATTAGTAATAATTTTAGCCGAGGAGTACTAATTACCGAGCAATCACTGAAACATTAAGTGTTTGTTTGAAAGAAAGTATAACTTAAAATAAATTAAAATCATTAGATAGCTTGATGTGAATCACAGTTCACGTCAGGAATTTGGTGATTTTAGCGGTGGGGAAACACCCGGTCCCATTTCGAACCCGGCAGTTAAGCTCACTTGCGCCGATGATATTGCATTTTTGTGAGAAAGTAGGTAGTTGCCAATTATATGAAAAACTCGAGTTTATACTCGAGTTTTTCTTTTTATGTGTTTTCAAAATTTAATTTATTTCAACAATTTTATTATGAGTTGTATGTCCTTTTATAATTTCTATATTTGATTTTGAAGTTTTGAAATGTTTTGAAAGAAATTTTATAAGTTCTTCATTTGCTTTTCCTTTTTCTGGGATTGCATTTAATTTTATTTTTAAAAAATCATCACGTTGTTCCGTGATTTCATTTTTTTTGGCATTTGTTTGAATTTTTATATTGTATTTCATATATCAATGGTAGAGGCGTAGCAATGCTACGCCTCTACGTGATGATTTTTTAAAAATCAAAAATACCTTTTCCTTGTCTCAAAATTTCAATATTATCATCTACCAAACTTACTATTGTTGATGGTTCATTGTTTAACTCTCCTGCATCAAGGATAAGATCTACTTTTCCATACCAATCCTTTTTTATATCATTAGGATTTATATAATTTATTTCACCGGCTAAATTTACACTTGTTGTAACAATTGGATTTCCTAAGCTTGATACAATATCAAGACAAACACGATTATCAGGGATTCTAATTCCAATTGCTTTTCTTTTTGGGTCTTGGAGAATTTTTGGAGCATCACTAGATGCTGTTAATATAAATGTATATGGTCCTGGTAGATATTTTTTTAAAATTTTGTACTGCATGTTTGAAACATTTGCCCATCTGCTAATATCTTTTAAATCACTACAAATTATACTTAGTGGTTTTTGTTTTTTGCGGTTTTTTATTGTCTGAATTGTTTGAATTGATTTTTTGTTTAAAATATCGCAACCAATACCATAAATAGTATCTGTTGGATAGACTACTATTTTTCCAGATTTTAGCATTTCAACTGCACCATTAATAATTTCTTGATCTGGATTTTTGATGTCGATTTGTTTTATTACCATGAATTTATTTTATACCCAACGTCCGACGTTGGCAACGTCGGACGTTGCATCAGCTAAAGAAAATAAGGTAAAATAGCTATATAATAAAAATTTTATGAATAGTTTTGAAAAAGGAAATCTAGCTCAGAATCTGGACAATTCAACAAGTTTAGAATTTGAAGAAAAATCAGAAGATTTTGTAATTGATCAAAAAGAAAATCAACAAGAAGAATTGATGAGTCTTTTGAATATAAATAAGGTAGAATTACAAATTATGATTTTAGAGTTAGAGGGTTATCTAAGTCAAGTAAATTTTGTACAACATTTGAAATTTAATTCTAGAGTTAAGAAGGGTTTTTTAAGTAATAACATTTTTAAGAAAGGAAAAGAAATTTTAGAAAGCAATATCCTTGAATCAAAAACGAGCATTAAAAGACCTTCTTCAAAAATAAGCTCAGATATTATTAGAGAATTAGATATAATTAAAAAGATTTTTAATTTTAACGTATTAGATGTAGATCCGACAGCTCTAAATTTTTTATTGAAAGCTTTACAAGAAAATGATCTAGATAGAGTTTCTAAAATATTTAAATCTGGTAATGAATATGGAGTTGGGGGGCTAAATAAGGAATTTATTTTAGATGTAGATGAAAAAAGTGAGAATAAACTTTTAGAAATTGAAGATTTGTCGAAAGATAAAAAGCTTATATCAGATTTTTATAAATTATATGGAAACATTGTTATATCTGTAGATAATTATATAAATAGATTATCCGACTATTGCAAAAAATTTACTTTAGAAGATTTAGATAAGGATAAATTAAAAGAAATAATTTTTAAGGATTTGCATGGTTCAGTTGATGAGGTTATGGAAATTTTAATGACTACTAAGGAAAAATCAGATCAGTCCAAAAAAATTAAATATATATTAGAAGAGTTGAGCAATAAATTTATTAAAAGAAAAACAGTAACAAAACATTTTTTGGCTATTTTTATTGATTCAGTTAATATGAAAAATCCAAAAGATGATAAAAGTAAACTTTTTTTTGAGAGATTAAAATTAAATATGGAAAGAGTTATTCTTGATGAAAGTGTTGTTGATTTGCCAATAAACTTTAATCAAGAAATAGAGCATGATATAAGAGAATATAAACCAGAAATTAAAAATCCTCATAAAAAACAAGTTTATATACCTATGGGTGTTTCTAGTGATATGGGATTTGTAGCAAATGACAAGCCACTTGAAGCTTTAAAAACCTTATTATGGGCTCAAAACCAAAATACAGATATTAAATTTAGAGTAATAGACTCAATTCAAGAAAATAATTATAGAGCTCTCGGGATAGATGAAGACAGTGCAAATAGTATGTCAAGACGCAAAGGATTTGTAGATAGAGAGTGGTATGAAGAATATAACAAAGGTCTTAAATTATCAAATGATATACTTGGTTATGAAGGTAGATCTAGATTTGATGATGAAAATAAATATTTAGATGATTTATGTGACAGAGATAAGTCTTTTCAATCTTGTTTTAATACTATGATTGAACCAAAATTATTTGAAAGAGCAAAAGAAAAAATCCACAATTAAGTGAAGAGGAAATTATGGATATATTATCTGGCTATCCAAAAGAAGAAGTCGCTTTTATACTTGGCTATAATGGACTCAAAATAGGTCATGAAAAAGAATTTAGATATGATATTTTAGCTAAAATAATTAGTGTTTATAAATTACTAAAAGAACATAAAGATGAGATAAGAGAGATTATTAAGACAAGCCCAGAAAGAGAAAATTATGATCCAAAATCTATAATAAGAGATTCAGATAGGTACATTAAAGATCTAAGTGTATTTTTGGGATCTTTAGAAGGACTAAGTGAAGAATACAAACAGATGCTTATTCAACTTTCTGAATTAGAAATAAAAGAGCCTCATCAAAAAGAGCAAATAGCAATATTGAAAAAGTCTATAAAAGAATATTTAAAAACAAATCCTAACGATAATAATACAAAAATTAATTTGAATAAATTCAAGGGTGCTGGATTATTTCAGTGGGAGCAAAGATATATTTTGAATTCATATTCTGGTATAGCAAAACAAATAAAGAACAAAAAATGGTATGATGATTCAAAATTTCCAGAGTTTTATTATATACAAGATGCTGGAAAAAGTTTTGGTGTCAAAGATGAAGACAATGATTATTTTGATTTTAGGGAATTTTATTCTTCTTATAAAGAGGATATTAGTCCAGAAGATTTAAATCAAATAGTGTCAAAAAGCGGTTGGCAATCTTTTGCAACGTTTTTTGCATTAAATAGAGAAACACAGACTAAATATTTTAATAGTCAAATAAAACCACTTTTAGAAAATTATTATTTGGCGACATCTATTAATAAGAATCAAGCTATTGAGAGATACAAAAAAGATTCTAAAAATTTTTCTACTTTTTTCGATGTGATATTATTTATACAAAAAAATATAATTTCAAAATCTTATTATGACTCAGCTCACGGAGACAAGAATTTTATAGATAATAGAAATAGTTATGATTTTGATGGAGAAATTTTATTATAATTTTGAATTGTGAATAAAAATAAAAACCGCCTCGCTAAGTGAGGCGGTTTTTATAAAGATTATTTTATTCTTTTGCGTTTTTCCAAACTATTTCAAATATAGATTTTTGGGTTTTGTATATTTCTTCGTTTTCTATAATTACGCCTATTAATTTTTTGTCAGAAAAAGTCATAAAAGAAACTTTGTTGTCATAAATTTCCATTTCAAGATACATTGGATATTCTTTTCCATCGATGTATCTGAGTTCTGTAACTTCTTTATCATAATCTTTCATATAATCTCTTGCATATGGAGTATCTGCAAGTATAGCACGTTTATAAATTTTTAATTCTTTTCTTTTTGTAATGTATTTGTCATTTGCACGTCCCATGTATTTTTCCATTCCATAAATATCAGCATAGGTTACGATTTCTGTTTTTGAAGACAGAGAATCATTGAGGGTTTTTGCAAGTCCGTCTTTTCCTTCATATATTCTTACTCCTGGCTGATTTGAAACAAGGTTAAAGCTTGATAGTAGCATTGGCATCTGGGAATCAAGAGAAATTTCGGCTTTTTTTACTTCTCTTTCTCTGTTCTCTATATATTCCCTTAGTTTATCTGGGTGATTTGGGGAAAAAGAGAGGATTTTATTGGTTTTTCCTTGTTTTATAAGTCCTTTTTTTACTAAATCTGATAAGGCATTGTATATAACACCTCTTTTTAATGGGGTTTTTTTGATAATATCACCTGCTAGTGACTTGCCATTTATAAGCAAATGTTCATATACAATGGCCTCATTTTGAGATAATCCTAACTCTATTAATAGATCTTTGTGCATATGTTTTTGAGTTATCCACAGCTCATATTTAGAGCTATATTTGGAATAATTATTTAAATCTTTACAAAACCCCTTATTTATTGGGTTATGTTGATATTATACTATTATTTGAAAATAATATCAATTTTATTTGACAAATTTGTAAATAAATTTTATAAGAATATGTTATACAAATATGACAATAATTATATATTATAAAAGATAATATAATATAGTAAATATAGGCATTTTATTGTATATTTATATATTACTTATCATAAGTACTTGACAAGTCATTATAGATATGCTATGATGATTAATCAAGCTAAAGAAACAAAAAAATAGCTTGAGAAAGAAAGAACTTTAAAAAACTACATAAAAGCCATCTTAATAAACCAAGTGTTTAAAAAGATGGTGCAAATAAGCTGATGTTAAGAAATCCTTCAATGCTTGTAAGGGTTTCTAACTAGCTTGTTCGTAGGATGAGGAGATTCCAAAAATGGAGTTAAACACTGATCGAGTTTCGCGAACAAACTTGATAACAGTGTCCTTTCAAGTAAGCCTTGTGTCTTCCCGAATTCTTATAAAAAGAGTCGAAGATCACTGAAAGAAAGCCACATCACCCGAAATCTTTTTAAGGAGATCGGCTGGGAAGTAAGGAATTAACCACTCTTTGCTCTCAGGAATTTCCTTACAAAGAGTCCCGGGTAATAATTCGGGACTTTGTGTTAAAAAATAGACCTTCGAGGTTTTTGAACCTCGAAGGTCTGGGGAAAAATAGTTCTTTGAAAATTCATGTTATGTTATTCACCGCTTTTTCTGATTATTGGATTAGTCATAAGAAGCGGTGAATAACCAGTATCTCTATTGTCTCTAACCACTTACTATTTGAAAGAGTAGAAGTTAAGGTGAGGCAAGGGAGGAGATATGAAAAATATTTATTCAACAGTACTTTTTCTGGACAGTCGGTCCAGAGAAATATTTCCGGAGTTTGGGTCTATGACTCAAACTCTGGAGGGGTTAATTTTTCGACTGGGGATTAAATCTCCGGTTGAGGCTAGGGATTTTTTCCCTAACATCCGGGATGGAGCATTCATTTGTCCTTTCCCAACTTTTATACCCCTAGAGGGGTATAATGCCCAGTCTTCGGCCGGGTTTGTAAGGATCGTTGGAGTTAGTTACTCCAACGCAACTCTTCTCGGGGGAATTTTTTCCGCCGGGAAGGGGTTATTCAAAACAAAGGAGTCCCTTCAGGGACTCCTTCTACCCCCGGAAACCTTATTCCGGTGGGCTGAAACCCATAAAAATCTTAATTGCAATACGGCAGATGCCGTGTTGGAAGGCTTGTATGCTCGTCAAGGGCATATGGGTCTTTATATAGTGGAGGGTCAGAGCAATTATGCTCGGGCCCTATACATCCAGCCTCCCAAGGGCTGGAGAGGAGAAATAATTACTTTTCCCTGGGAACACCGGACTGATATATTTGGTCCTGTTCCAACCGAGGTCACTCAGGAGGACCTACAACCCTCCGAGTCTCCAGACCTCACCTCCTCATCAGAACAAGAATGTCCTCCCGAGGAAGAGGTTTTGGAATTCGAAGTTCCAGAGATCCTCGTTGAGGATTAATTCCGGAAAAGTCAGTTTGTAAATTCTGACTTAAAACAAAAATTTATATGCGGTTATGGGAAGCGTGTTTGGTTACCGCTTCCCTCCTTTAATCAAATTGTTATTGAAAAATAATGGTTTGATATTGAGGATTATAAAAATCAACCTCCGAGGTTTTTAAACCTCGGAGGTTGATAGATAGCTCTTTAACAAAATCTTAATAATATTTATTTGGCGCAGAACTTATTATTTATTATGTTCGCGCAAATAAATGATAATCCTATTTTATTTTAGGATAGTTTTATTATGCAGAACTTATAGGACTTTTATATCTAATAATTTTTATACTTGGTCGTATAATTATTGTTGAATACAAAGGGCTTCTGCGTCGAAACAAATATTATTAAGAAAAAATTATCCATGGAGGAAAAATGAAAAATCTATATCGTCAGGAGTGGGTGGAATCCAATCGCGACATGGGATGTCAGTGTGACGGATATTCTCTTCATTTAAGCAAAGAGGATGCTGCGGAATTTATTGGGGCATATTGGGACAATATGCCCGACAATGCCCCACAGACCTATTCACGCCCAGAAGGCGTGCCACAACTTATTGAGGTTGATGAAGAAATCTATACCAAGATTTCAAAATCAAAATTTGGCGTTCGATTTTGGGAGCGCTAAAAATCAAAAGGAGGAAAAATGCAAAGAATTTTCTTTTTTCTGGGAGAGTTGAAGTTTCAGCTTTCTCAAGTCCCACTCTTAGTGACATACGTTATCATTACTATGATAGCGGTGCCAATGTCATTTCCCCCTTGCATGTTGGTTCAGGGGATTTCTCTTACTTCAATTGGAGTTGAGGAATGGCAAAAAATTTTGTCATTTTTTATTCAATTTGAAGTTTCTTGTTTATTTTTACTAATACTCTGGCTTGTTTGGAGTATAGTAAAGACAATTAAATCTCTCAAACAGATGAATTCTGCGAGAGAGTGAATTTACAAGAACTAAAAGGAGGAAAGATGAAATCAATTAAAAGCTCTGATAATACAATCAGGGCTTTTTACTTTAATAAATTTTTAATTGACAATATCATTGTTATATGTTATAATTTTATAGTTCAATTAGTCCTTTAATAATTGAAAAGTGACGGCCGATGTCACTATAAATAAAGATTGGGGAAAATCCTACCAGAAAGGGTAAAAAATACGCCCGCGACTTTGGGTAAAAAAGGAGGATACAATGAAAGGTATCCAAAATAGTCAGAAATTCTCGTTAGAGAAATTTCAATCCCATAACTTAAAGGTTTCGATGGAACAAATAATTGGCCTTAATAATGGTCAATGTGTCGCAATATTCTATCATAAACCTTACTACTCACGGCCTAGTTACAATGTAGCCCAGTCTGATCAAGATATTCATCAACTTTATGAGGGTCAGACTACCCAACACACGGGAACAGTAAGAAACGAAGTTTTGGTAATAAAAGAGATTGCCAAAAAGATTGTGTTGACTGAAGACAAGATATATTGCGGTTCTATAACTGGACTCGCGACGCTTATTGATGTATTTCAGAAGCAGTCCGGGGAGTTTTTTATTGAGGATAATCTGTGGACCAGTTGGAACAATTCTCAAGAATGGAATGAATCAATAAAGGATTTTTCCTTTAGAAGATTTGAGGTGGGGTCTGGTACGGAACTAGACAAGTATAACCAAATGGGCATAGAAAAAATGGAGGAACGGAAAAATTTTTTCCAAAAGACTATGTCTGATGCTATTTCATTGGGAATATCCAAAGATAGAGCTCTTCAAATCGTGACGAATAATAATGTCACGGTTTTAGAAGCAGTTACTCAATTGGTATTCAAGGATGTTCCTAAAAAGGACGCTCGGAAAATAGCAAATAAAGCAAGTGCATGGAGCTATGCACAAGTGATTCTTGGGTATGATCCCAAGATCATAACTGGAAAATTCGAAAATTTAATTTCTGCGTGCCGAGAGTACGCAAATTTATAATAATATTATTCTGGGGATATGTATCACCTATACAATATTGATACACTTCCCCTTTTTTATTCCAAAAAATTTTTAATTTATAATTAAAATTGCCTTTCAAATTATAATTTGATATATTTGTATATGATTTACTTAATTTATTATTAATATTTTTTTATGTTAAAAACTGCAGTTATTGGTCCTGGAAGATGGGGTACTACAAATGCTTGGATATTATCTGATATTAGTGAAAAGGTTTATGTATTTGGTGAAAGTGATGACAAAGATTTGATAAATTTAAAAGAAAAAAGAGAAAATGATTATATAAAATTGAAAGACAATATAGCATTGTCATCTGATATAAATGAAGTCCTAAATTATGCAAGTGATTTTGTCTGTGTTGTAATAAACGGACAAAATACAAGAGAATTTTTTGAAAAATACAAAAATGAATTTTTAAATTACAAAGGTGATGTAGTATTGATGATGAAATCTCTTGAAAAAGAAACTGGCATGAGACTTTCCAAAATTTATGAAGAAGTCACAGGACGTAGCGACAATTTGGCAGTTTTGGTTGGCCCTGCTCATCCACAAGATTTGGTAAATGGACTTCCAACTGCAATGGTTGTCTCAGGTACAAATCAAGAAGTAATAAATCGTATTGAAATGAAATTCAATCATCCGCTTTATAGATTGTATTGGAATGAAGATTTAATAGGAGTAGAAATTGGTGCAGCACTAAAAAATACAATTGGTATTATGGCTGGAATTTTGTCAGGACTTAACATGGAACCATGTTATGGAATTCTTATAACTCGTGGTCCAATAGAAGTTTCAAAAATTATAAAAGCACATGGAGGAGAATTTCATACCCCATTTGGACTTTCGCATTTAGGCGATTATGCTGCGACTGTTTTTTCTCATTATAGTTTTAATTTTCAATATGGAAAAACATTTGCAATGGGAGAAGATTGGGATAAGAGCAAGGTCGCAGAAGGATCTGAGACTATTTTAGCAGTAAAAGAATTAACCGGAGATTTCAAAAAAATAGATGCTCCAATTCACAGAGCACTTTATAATATTTTGTATAATAGTGGAGATGTAAAAAAAGAATTGAGAGTATTGTTTGAAAAATCCAAAAGACATGAGTTTTGGGATTGATATTTTTAAAATAAAAAGAAAAGCCAGATTTTAGAAACCTGGCTTTTTTTGTTGATTTGTTTGGTTTATATTGTCTAGGGTGATGCAGGAGTATCTGTAGGAATTGTTACATTGGTTTTGTGGTTGTGACATCCTTTTCTTCTGCAGACCATTACACTTCCAAATGTATCGTGTTTACCGATAGATTTAAACATTGCAATAGGTGATCCACATGATATGCAATTTTTCCAAAAGTTTGGAATTATTGTTTTGCAGTGTGGGCAAAACAATTCAACAATTGTACTATTAGGAATTTCTTTTCGAGATATATTTTCAAAGTTACCCCAAATTGCAGATAAATTTAGAAGTGTTTCTTCTTCATTGAATTTGGCGATGACTTCAATAGTTTCTTGTCCTTGTATCAGGATTTCATTTGTGTTGAGATCCTTTCCACAAGTACTGCAGACGAGTTTTACTATTTTCATTGTTCCTCCTTAACATTTTTTTGTCGTTCTGATTTTGAACTCTTCGCCACTTACAGCACATTTGATAGATGTGAGTGGTTTATTACAATATTGACACCGTGGTATAGATTTTAGAACGAGTCCGTTGTTTTTGAGAATTTTTTGTGTTAGGTTTTCGACGGATGTTGTTCTTGATCCATTTCCGATCTGAGTTCTAAATTTTCCACTCAGTTTGTTGTTGAAGTTTGCGGTGAAGAGTGCTCTTCCACATTTTGGACACATTGGAAGAATATTTTTTTGATCTGGCATTTTACCTCCTACGGTATGTTGTTTTTTATAATTAAAAACCTCGGTTTAATACCGAGACTATAATTTTATATTTTGTATATTTATTAAATAAAATTATGCTCGGCAACCGAGAGTATAATCAAGGATATAATAATAAACAACTTATTTATTTTTTGTACCCTATATTTTTGTAGTTTTATCTTTCTCATAAAGTAAATATTATACTTGAGTTTTTATTCTGTCAAATCTAAGTATAACTTTATTTTTTGTTCTCTAAAGTTTTCATCTTGATCATAAACTATTACAGACAATATATGTTCCCCATTTTCAATTAAATCATTAAAATCGTAATTATAATTATATGGGTAGTTGTTATTTGATCCTATAAACTTATCATCTATTTTGTAAACTACTCTATTTATTTCATTTCCATTTTTTGCATTTACATTTACTTCTATATTTATATTATTTTCAGAAATTGTACTATTGTTTTGTGGACTTGTAATATTTAGATTAGGTTTATTTTCCTCTGTATGAGTAGTCTCATATTCTGTGGGAGGATCACTTGTTTCTATATTATTTTCCTTTGCCCATTTAACTACCGCTTCTTCCCATGAAAAATAATTTGGATCAACACTAGGATCTTCTGGAATACTACCGAGTGGATCTTCTCTATTTATATAATGTAAAATATTGTGAATTTTATTGAATGTTTTTTCTATTATGGATCCAGGTGGGGTATTCTCTGTAGCGAGTAATCCAGAAGAACTATCTATCCTTACTTTTGTTTCTTGCATCATAGCACCACCAAGCATTGGTTTTGATATTTCTTTTCTATCATAGCCAGCAAACCCTGTTTTTGGAATGTCTTTTAGAGCCTCTCTCATAAATGCATTCCAAATAGGAGCAGCTACAACACTACCATCGGCACCACTAGTCATTTTTTTGTTGTCATTGTTTCCTACCCAAACAGCTGTGGCAATATTTGGAGTATAACCTATTGTCCAAGCGTCATTGAAATCATTTGTAGTTCCTGTTTTTGCTGCAACAGGAATATCGCCAAGAGTTAGATAATTATTTTCTCCAAATATAAAACTTCTGGCGCTATTGTCGGATAGAGCACTTGTGGTTTTTCTTGTTGCTTCTTCATCCATTACTTTTTTACCTTTTGAATCTTTTGCTTCATAGAGGACTTTTCCATTTGAATCTTCTACTTTTAGAATTGATCTTGTTGGTTTTTCTACGCCATTTCTTGCAAGAGTCGCAAATCCATTTAAATGTTCCATCATTTTTACTTCAAGTCCACCAAGAACAAGAGATAGTCCATATCTGTCTTCACTTCCTATCGTTGTATATCCAATATTTTTTAAATAATTTAATGCATTTGGAATTCCTACGAGGTATAAAACTTTTACAGCTGGAATATTTAGTGATCCAGAAAGTGCATTTCTAAGGGCTATTGGTCCATGATTTTTTAGATCATAATTTTTTGGCTCATAGTTTCCTGAGTCAGTTTTGAATATAGTGGGAACATCAAACACAATGGTTTCTGGTTGATATCCTTTTTCAAAAGCTAGTGTATATATAAGAGGTTTTATAGAACTTCCTGGTTGTCTTTTTGATAAGGTAATATTCACTTGTCCATCAATATCATCATTCCAGAAATCACGTGAACCAACCATGGATATTATATCTCCACTCTTTACGTCTATTGAAAGAAGTGCAGCATTGTTTGCATTGTATTTAGATGGATAATTTTCTGTTTTTTCTTTTATTAAATTTTCTGCAAATTCTTGTTTTTTGTAATCAAGTGTTGTGATAACTTTTAGCCCACCTTGTTCTACTAATTTTTCTCCCAAAATTTCTACGAGTTCATCTTTTACATAAAAAACAAAGTGAGGTGCTTTTATATTATTTTCTTTTTGTTTGAAAACTAATTTTTCAGCTATTGCATTGTCATGTTCTTCTTGAGTAATATATTTTTGTTTGAGCATTAGTCCTAAAATATATTGTTGTCTTCCAATAAGTTCTTCCCTATTTGGACCATAAGGAGAATAATATGAAGGAGCCTGAGGCATTGCTGCAAGAGTGGCTGCTTCTGCTATTGTTAGGTCTTTTGCGTGTTTGTCAAAATAGTAGTTTGAAGCAGACTCTATTCCATATAACACTGATCCATAAGGAATTTCATTGAAATACATTTTGAGTATTTCTTCTTTGGAGTATTTTCTTTCTATTCTATATGATAAAATCCATTCTTTTATTTTTCTCTCTATACTTCTTTCATCTGTAAGAATTGCATTTTTTACAAATTGTTGAGTAAGTGTAGAACCACCTTGCGCTCTTTGACCCTTTAATCGTGGTACTATCTGACCTCGTAATATTCCCCAAATAGAAATTCCTTTGTGATTATAAAAATTTTTATCTTCTATTGATATAGTTGCATTTACTACATAAGGGGGCAAATCTTTTATTTCTATTAGAGTACGTTGCACATTACCATGAACATCATAGAGCATTGTTTCTCCAGTTTTATCATAAATTTTTGTACTCTGTACGATAGATCTATCTATAATCTTGTTTGGATCTGGTAAGTCACGGGAGTACCATGCAAATAATATAAGTGTAAATATTAATAATAATATAAAAGCTATAATTGCTTTTGGTATCATTTTAATAATAAACTTTTTGAATTGCTTTTTGTTTTTTTTCAGACTTTTCAATGTATATTTTGTAGAGATATTTTTTATAGGTCTATTTTTTAATTCTACATTTAATTTTTTTGAAAAGATTTTTGGCGTTTTGAATATATTTTTTCTTTTTTGCAATTTTTGAATTCTTGGATTTACTGAATAACTAACATTAGAACTACCTACACGTTTGTTTGTCCAGCTTGATTTATTCCCTAGGTTTTTAAAATGATCTATTGGCATATGAAAAGTTTTTTTAGAGTCACCTCGACCGATCCCGCATTGCGGGACTTCGGTCGAAATGACTTCCGATATCGGTCGAGACGACAACAAAAGATGATGTCTTACAATTTTCCAAAATAATTTTTAATTAAATAACCTTATCACTTATTATGTATTATAGCAATATTATATTATAAAATAAAACTATTGTTTTATTGGGGTTTTCGTATTAATATTTATATATTAAGAAGTATAAAGTTAAAAGTTGGAAGTTATAAATTTTATGTTTTATTTATAACTTTATAACTCAGTACTTTCTAACTAAATTTTTATGGATAAAATTAATAATGACAAATTTAATGAACTTCTAACTCGTGGAGTGCAAGATATTGTAGGACGTGAGGATTTGGAGAAAAAATTAAAATCAAATGAAAAAATGAAAATTTATATTGGGGCTGATCCAAACAGGCCAGATATTCATATTGGTCACGCCGTGGCAATTAGAAAACTTCGAAAATTTCAAGAGTTAGGACATAAAATAATTTTTCTTATTGGTGATTTTACAGCACAGATTGGAGATCCAACTGGCAAAGATGAGGCACGTCAACAATTATCCCCGGCTGAAGTAAAGAAAAATGCAAAAACTTATAGAAATCAAATCTCAAAGATATTAGACTTCAAAGGAAAAAACAAGGCTGAGATAAAATATAATTCAGATTGGAATAAAAAATTAAAATTTCAAGGCTTGATAGAGCTTGCCTCAAACTTTACAGTACAACAATTTTTAGAGCGTGATATGTATCAAAAAAGAATAAAAGAAGGTAAGCCAATTTCACTTCACGAATTTTTTTATCCACTTATGCAAGCATATGATAGTGTATTTATGGACGTTGACATGGAAGTTGGTGGAAATGATCAATTATTCAATATGCTTTGTGGCAGAACTTTGATGCAAAAGTTGAAAAACAAGAATAAAATTGTAATGACCTTCCAAATGCTTGAAGGAACTGATGGAAGAAAAATGTCAAAGTCATATGACAATTATGTTGGAGTAAATGATTTGCCAAATGATATGTTTGGAAAAGTTATGTCTATCACAGATGATTTGATTATAAAATATTTTATGCTTTGCACAGATTTGAAAATGAGTGAAATCAAAGAGCTAGAAAACAAAATGAAAAGTGGTGAAAATCCAAGAAACTTGAAATCAAGATTGGCATATGAAATTGTGAGTATTTATCATGGAGAACAATATGCAAAATTAGCGCAATGTGAATTTGATAATGTTTTTAAAAACAAAGAAAAACCGGCTGATATAAAAAAGGTTTCTCTAGGTGATGATAAGGATATTATCAATTTACTTTATGAATTTGAATTGGTAACATCAAAAACAGAAGCAAGGAAAATGATTGAGCAAAATGCTGTGAAAGTAAATGATGAAAAAATTACTGATATGAATTTTGTCTTCAAAAAAGGCGAAAAATATTTGATTCAAGTTGGAAAGAGAAGATTTTTGGAAATAGAATAACCCTGTTTTGCTGGATTGTGTATTTATAAAAAGATAAACGTCGGATGTTTAGTCCGACGCTTTTTTGATAGTTTATAAAAGTGGTTATATTGACCACCTCCTTATTTCTTTTATGATCTTATTCACATGGTTTTTGGTTTGTTCCACTGTGTGCATACTGGTGTTGTGTGTAATAGTCTCATAGAAATCAAAGGATCCTTTTTTCCTCGAGAATAACACCATATTTGGATACAGGTTTTTGTCCCTGCACAGTTGAAAGACTTCGTAAGCACTTTGGAACAAATTTTTGTCCATTTTGAGTGATTTACCGTCGCGACTGTCCATATCAATCAAAAGCAGATTAGCCTTGTTTTCGGAGAACATAGTTCTTATATTCTCCCCATCATGTGCTTGGGTTATGGAGTCCAAAATTTGAACTTCAAAACCTTTCTCTACAAGAGCCTTGAGAACTGGTGTTAGGAATTTTTCATTCCTTGAATATAATAGGACTTTCATCTTTACCTCCCGTCACACATAAAGTAGTGACTCTAATTTTTCTTTTATTTGATGTCTGTTGTGTAGCATTGAACTTGTCTTTTCCAAGACAATAATATCTGTTGAAAAATCAACTCCATGCAAGAATTCATCTTTCATTTCTTGAATTTTTGTTTCGGTGCATCCGGAATATATTATGAACGCTCCTGGATAGAAGATTGATTTGAGTTTTTTTAAAAGTACAAACCCATTTGTTTCTGTCATCTCAAGGTCGCTTATGATAGCGACAATTTTTTGATTGGATTCCACGGCCTTTAAAAGCTCTTTGTAGTCATCGTGGAATACAAGAATTGATGTATTGGGTATATCAATTTTTTGCAGAGCATATTTTAATAGCTCTAGATCACCCAAGTTATCATCTATTATCGCGATACATAATCCTCCTTGTTGCAATTGATGCAACAAGTTTTTAGATTTTTTTACGTAGTGCGTCATTTATCCTCCCGTCTAAATTGACAATTTCTATCTGTAGAATACAACTTTTTTTGAAAAAGTCAATTCCATAATCATTGCATAATAGGTTAATAGTATAATTGTTTAATAGGATAATATAGAAGTTTGTTTTTATTTTCCCTGTTTTATTGTATAATTTATAGGTGAAGATTAAATAAAAATAAAAATTATTTTAAAATTATATGTTTAGTAAAAAAAATAAGAATAAAAAAACAATACCAGTTCAAAGTGAAAAAAAAGAAGAATCAATCTCTAAATTTGAAGATACAAAAAATTGGATAGAAGAAGAGGAAGAAGAGGGGGAATTATTGGTAGACGTTTTTCAACAAAATGATAATATATTAATTCGTTCTACTGTGGCTGGAGTAAAGCCAGAAGATATTGATATAGATATCAATAATGATATGATAACAATCAGAGGGAAAAGAAAAGAATGTTCTGGGATAGATGAAGATGATTATTTTTATAGAGAATGTTATTGGGGTAGTTTTTCTAGATCCGTAATATTGCCTTGCGAAGTACAGGCTAGTAAAGTAAAGGCAAATTTGAAAGATGGGGTGTTGACCGTTACGTTACCAAAAGTCAAAAAAGAAAAATCTGTAAAAGTCTCGATAGATGTTAAATAGTAATTATTATTTTTTGTAAATTGGATTCCCTCATTTTTTATGGGGGTTTTTATTTAAGAAATTTATGTTTTTTTTCAAAAAAAAAGATAAGCAAGAAAATCTAGAAAACGAAAAAGGGGTTCAAGAAAAAAAGAAACCATTTTTTGTTATTTTAGCTAGAGTTTTTGTGATAGTTTTTATAGTACTGATTGTAATAGCTCTTTTCTTATTGTCATATAATTCTTTTTTTTCACACAAGGTATTTCCAGGTGTTTATTTGAATGATATTAGTATGGGAGGAAAAAGTTATTCAGATGTGTATAATTTTCTTGATGAAAATAGTAACAAATTTATAAATGATGGAATTGAATATAAATTTAATGAAAAATCTATAATAATAAAACCAATTGTAAGCATTGGAAGCGATGGTGCGACAAGAGAGCTTGTAAGTTTTTACAATGATGAGACAGCGAAAGAAATTTTTTCTATAGGTAGAAGGTCAAACTTTTTTTTAAATATGTTTGAGCAGTTGAAGGTGTTACTTATACAGCCAAAGAATATAGAATGGAAATATGATTTTAGTGATGAGACTTGGAAAGATATATTGAAAGAAAGTTTTTCTGAATTTGAAAAACCATTTACTCCACCACATACAGAATTTGAAAATGGTGAAATGATAATAAAAGATTCAATAGATGGAGAAGAATTTAATTATGATTTACTTGTAAAATTTACAAAACAAAAAATAAACAAATTTGATTTTAGTAAAGTTATACTTGTTTTAAATTCTATAAAATCTCCTGTTACTATTGATATGGCAAAAGAAAAAATAGAAAATGCAAAAAATATTATAGATTTAAAAGAATTAATATTTCATTACAAAGAAGATGATTGGAAAATAAATTCTGATATATATACAAATTGGATAGTTTTTATAATAGATGATGCAAATAATACAAAAGTGAGTTTTGATTTTGATAAATTCAAAGAATATTTTGAAAAACATATATCTATATCTATAAATCAAGAAAGTAAAGACGCGAAGTTTGAAATTATTGGAGGTAAGGTAAGTAAATTTCAAGGTAGCCAAGATGGATATGAACTGAATTTGGAAGAAAGTTTCAAGATAACAGAAGAAAAAATAAATAATTTAGAAAATAATATAGATTTGGTTGTAGATGTGAAACAATCAGATGTTGAAACAAAAAATGTAAATGATTTTGGCATAAAAGAAATAATAGGCAGTGGAGAATCAGATTTTAAAGGTAGTCCAAAAAACAGAATTCACAATATAAAAACTGGAGCAGCAAAATTAAATGGAATGCTTATTGCGCCCGGCGAAGAATTTTCTACAATAGGAAATTTGTTGCCAATTGATGCAGCAGGCGGATATCTTACAGAACTTGTAATAAAAGACAACAGAACTATTCCAGAGTATGGTGGAGGACTTTGTCAAATAGGAACTACTGTTTATAGAGCAGCTATTGATAGTGGATTAAAGATTACAGAGAGGCGCCCACATTCTTATCGTGTTGTTTATTATGAGCCAGCAGGAACTGATGCGACAATCTATGATCCATGGCCAGATTTGAAATTTGTAAATGATACAGAACATTATATTTTGATTCAATCAAATATAGTTGGTACAAAATTATATTTTGATTTTTGGGGAACAAAAGATGGAAGAAAAGTTACTATTTCAAAACCAGTTATTTATAACATTGTAAAACCTGCTCCTACAAAAGAGGTGCAAACTGATACTTTGGCGCCAGGAGTAAGAAAATGTACAGAATCAGCTCATGCTGGAGCAGATGCTTATTTTGATTACAGGGTAGAATATGCAGATGATAGAGAAGTTTATGAAGAAAGAGTTAGATCTCATTATGTTCCATGGCAAGCAGTTTGTCTTGTTGGTGTAGAAAAAAAAGTTGAAGAAGAAATTCCAACAGAAACAACAACTGGGGATATGGGAGATACTAATACAGAGAATACTGCTACATCCTCTCAAGAATAAATTTGGTTTCGTTAAACGGTTTTGATGTCCATAACGTTAGACGTAAAACGTAATATTTCGTCCTGCTAAGCGAGACAGGTTGCCACCTAAACCGTATATCGTATAATGATTTACAAAACTATAAGTTTTGTAATTTTTGTTTTAGTGTCTAGTATTGCAAAAGTACTTTTATTGAATAATCCAGCGAGAGTTCCTGGATTTAGAACTTTGCAATTATTTATTTTTTCTTCCCATGGTTTATGAGTATGACCATAAAAGACAAAATTATATTTGTCAGTTTTTGCTAATTCTTTTGCAGACTCAGGAAAATGAGTAAAGGCAATTTTTATGTTATCTATTTCAATCTCACCAAATTCTTCAAAAAGTTTTATATTTTTTGTATCTTTAGATGTCATTTTTTTCATCATTTCATGATCTCCGTCTACATTTCCAAGTGATAAATAAATATCTCCTTCAAATTTTTGTGCTAAATATTTCATCACGCCAGGAGCACAAACATCTCCACAGTGAATTATTATTTTTATATTTTCCTTTGTTAATATTCCAAGCATTTGATCAATTCTTGGAATATTGTCATGGGAGTCAGACATTATTGCTATTTTCATAAATTTAGATGATTAGTAAGTTAGGATAGTTATGGTTCATTTTATATTATTTTTTTATGATGAAAATATATTTTGTGCTTTATTTTGTTTTCCATACAATATAATTTTATATCCTTTTCTAAATTAATAAAATAATCATTTTTTGTAAAATAAATTTCTTTGTATTTTGAAACAAGGCTAGGAAATTTGTTTTCTAAAACTTTGAAAATATTGTTTTGAATTGATGGGTATAAATTTAGATTTTCAAACCAATATTCATCAACAAAATTTTTTGTAATATTTATTATTTCTTTCCAATTTGTAATTTCGGGAAGTATTGGAGAAACAAACAAAATTGTTTTTATATTATTTTTATGTGATTTTTCAAGTGTATTGATTCTATTTTCTATTTTTGGTGAATTCTTTTCAAAAAATTTCTTGATATTTTCATCAGATGAACACATCGAAATTACTACTTCAATATTTTTGAATTGTTTTAATAATTCTAAATCTCTCAAAATAAGATCTGATTTTGTAAGAATATTAAAATGAGCATTTACATCTTTGATATTTTCTAATATTTTTTTTGTAATTTCAAATTCTTTTTCTGCTTCTTGGTATGGATCTGTTACAGAACCGATTACTATTATTTTATTGCATATCTTTTTTATTTCTTTTTTGATAATTTCTGGTGCATTTATTTTGACATCAACGAATTCTCCCCACTCTTCACTGTGATTTGTAAATTTTTTCATAAAACGAGCGTAACAATAAATACATCCGTGTCCGCATCCAGTATATGGATTTATAACAAAATCAGCGCCTGGAAGTCCTGACTTTGTAATTATTGATTTCGCAGTAATCTGTTTTATGAGCATTTATTTAATAATTCTATAATTTTCATCTTCTATAAATACAGCTTCTTCATCATTAATTTCTATTATATGATAGTCAACTGTTTTTTTAAATTTTTGTAATTCTTTTTTCATATTTGGTTTGAAATGTGGAAGTATTGAAATATTTGTAAGGTTTAATCCTGTTAAGTTTTTTAATTTTATGATATTTTCATCTGATTCAGATCCCCAACCAGCAAGCTTTATGTTATATCCAGCAATAATACTTCCAGCACTTACTCCAAAATATAGTGAGTTATTTTTTATTACAGATCTTTTTACAAAATCAAATATGTCAGTTTTTTTCATTCTATCTAATATACAAAATGTGTTTCCACCACAAACCCAGATAATATCAAAATGTTTTTTGTTATCAGTAAATTTATCATTGTGCATATCAAAAGGAGTCACATTTGTAATTCCAATACTTTTTATTTTTTCTTTTGTATACTCTATATAAGCTTCTGGCTCTATATCTAATTTATAAAAAATCAAAAGCAAAGAACAATCTTTTGCCTTTTTTGGTAATTTTGAGATAAAAAACTTTTTTAAATTTTGAGTTGAAAGTCCGTCCGAACTGAGAAATAATTTCATAAAATTATTTTATAATTCCATTTACAATAGATAGTGTCAAACTTAGAAGCAATGCATACCAAAAACTTATTACAGTAAAACCTGGTACAAAATGTGAGGCAAGAAGTATCATTACTGCACTTATTACAAATGTAAAAAGGCCAAGAGTGAGAATTGTAAGTGGTAATGTCAAAAATATTAATATTGGTTTTAATACTGCATTCAAAAGTCCTATTACAAGTGCTGTAATAAGTGCCGTTGCAAAATCAGTGATTTTTATTCCAGATAATATTTTTGGTGATACAAATATTATAAGTGCATTTATTAGCCAAACCGCAAGCATTTTCATAATTTTTTGTATTTAATTGTTATATATTGTATTATATAATTTTATAACACTTATAGGAAATCAATATTTGATTTTATTGTTTTGTGAAACAGGTATTGTTTTCTAAAAAAAGATATATTACGGGAGGAATAAAATGAAACAGAGAATAATCTTTGTTAGCGATGACTTGGATGAGCATGAGAAAAACCTGTTATCTATTATAGGAAAGTATTTTGAGTCCTTTGAAAAAAAGGGGTTGATGGATAACAGAGAATTTGTCTTTGTAGGCGGAACAAATATAGAAATAGGGGTAGGGGATGAGGATATTGTTATTTTTTTTGTGACAAAAAAGAATGTTGCAAATGAAGACTATGTATCCTTATTATCACTTCCTTTTAAGAAAAAGTTCTTTGTCTCTACAATTTCAGCTCATTCTTTTCGTGCAATTGGGGTAACGGAAGACAATTTCATTCCAATTATTCCAAAAGATGGTTTCTTGAAAATTTTTTCCTAGTTTTTTATTAGGAGAATAATTAGGGAGGGGTTTTACCTCTCTCTTTTTTATTTTTCTAAAAAAATGTTATATTTATGTATATGAGAGTAAACAAAAATTTATTAAAAAAATTATATTTAGCATTTCTTGTATTATTTATTATTTCAGCGATATCAAAAAATGGCCCATTATTTTTTATTTTTATAATAATATTATTAATTTATATATTTAATAAAACAAATTTTAAAAACATTATAAACAAAAATATGTCTGAAACAATAAATTTAGATGATTTAAAATTGAAGAAAAATTTCAAGAAAATATCCACTATAATTATATTATTTGTCTTGTGTTTGTGGTTTTTCTTTTCTTCTATAATAATAATTGATGCAGGACAAACTGGTGTTTATTCTCTTTTTGGTAAAGTAAGAGATTCTGAACTTAGGTCTGGTTTTCATCTTGTAATTCCACTTGCAAGAGTACATAAAATGAGTATAAGAACAGAGGAATATACTATGAGTATAGCTGCAAAAGAAGGAAAAAGGGTAAATGATGATTCTATATTAGCTCTTACAAAAGAAGGGCTTAGCGTGGCACTTGATATTACTGCACTTTATAAATTGAATGAAGAATCAGCATCGGAAGTTTACAAAACATTGGGCTTGAATTATGAAGAAAAAATTATAAGACCGGAAATAAGAAGCTCTATAAGAGAAGTCAAATTATGAGGCAAAAGATATTTATTCAGAAAAAAGGCAAGAAGCTGCAAAAGGAATTTTGGATAATCTGAAATCAAAATTAGAGCCACGTGGAATAACTGTAGAAGATTTGCTTCTTAGAAATATAAATCTTCCAGCAGATCTTGCTCAATCCATACAAGAAAAACTTCAGGCAGAACAAGAAGCTCAAAAGTATGACTTTTTATTAGACAAAGAGCGAAAAGAAAAAGAACGAAAAATAATTGAAGCAGAGGGTCAGCGTGATGCTCAGAAGATTATAAGTGATAGTCTTACAGAAAATTATTTGTATTATTCATATATAAACCAGTTAAAAGATAGACAGGGAACTATTTATGTTCCTACGAGTCCAAGTACAGGAATGCCATTATTTAGAAATTTAGGGGAATAAAATAAATTTTATTATAAAAAATAACCTAGTTTTAAAATTAGGTTATTTTTTGTTGATAAATATGTTGTATATATAATACATAGATATCTTTTTATAATAGATGTTAATGAGCCATTAAGATTTTGTACTCCTCTTATTTTTTGTTATTATTGGGGCTTGATTTATTTTGATAAATATATTATATTTACATTACTTTGTGACTAGTTTTGACAAAGTTTTGTTATAATAAACATGGTATGCCGCTATCGTCTAGTGGTTAGGACATCAGGTTTTCATCCTGGCAACCGGGGTTCGATTCCCCGTGGCGGTACCACTCGCTTTGCGAGAATTTCAAATTTTAAATTCCAAAATTTGTTGTTTGGTGTTTGTAATTTGAAATTAACTAATCGAGCTTAGCTCGACTAATACGTTTACTCGGTTCTCTGGTTTGTCCGACTAGTACTTGGTAAACGAAGAAAGGACTAACTTATGTTAGACAAAAAAATAAAGGACGAAATTATCAAAAAGTTCAAGACACACAAGAATGACACAGGTTCTGCTGAGGTTCAGATTGCTATTTTAACCGAAGAGGTGAAGGAACTTACTGAGCATTTGAAGAAACACAAGAAAGATTTTTCTTCAAGAAGAGGTTTGATAAAAAAATTAAATCAAAGAAGAAAGCTTCTTAGATTTTTGGAACGTGATAATCAAGAAAGTTTTGGAAAATTAGTAAAAAAATTAAATTTAAAAATTACTAAAATTTCTGAAATGGCTCTTGAAGAAGAAGCAAAAATTGAAAAAGATGTAGAACAGGAATTAGAAGGAGATTTAGGAGAAATTGACGAAGAGTTGGAAAAATAATTTATCAATTAATTACAAGAAAATGTTTTTCAAAAAAAATAAAGAATATACAATGGAATTTGCTGGGCGCAAATTGATAATAGAAGCACAAAAATATGCTCCTCAAGCCACAGCAAGTTGTCTTGTAAGATATGCTGATACATCTGTTCTTTCAACAGTTGTTCAAGGAGATCAAAGAGATGGTATCGATTATTTTCCTCTTACAGTTGATTATGATGAAAAAATGTATGCAGCAGGAAAAATAAAAGGTTCTAAGTGGGTAAAAAGAGAAGGTAGGCCAACTGATGAGGCAGTTTTAACGGCCAGAGTAATAGATAGATCTATAAGACCACTTTTCAATGAAGAATCAAGAAAAGATTTGCAATTAGTTACAACTGTTTTGGAATATGATGGAGAAAATGATCCAACTTTTGTAGCTCTCTTGGGTGCATCAATATCACTTTCCATTTCTCCAATAGAATGGGCAGGTCCAGCTATTGGTTTCTTTGTAGGTAAAATAAATGGGGAATTGGTTTTGAATCCTACGGTTGAAGCAAGGAGCAAAAGTGATTTTGAAATTTTTGTTACCGGTACTCCATATGGTATTGATATGATAGAAGCAAGATGTAAAGAAGCAAGCGAAAAAGATATTATGGAAGCAATAGAATTTGCAGACAAACATATCAAAAAACTTATTGCTTTTGTAGAAGATATAAAGAAAGACATAGGAGAAGAAAAAGTTTTGGAAGATTCAGGATTATCTGAAGAAGAAAAACAAGCAATAGATTTGGTAACAAGAAAAGTTGATGAATTTTTGGTTGATAAAAATGCAAATACAATATTCACTCCAGATAAAGTGCAAACAGAAGCTAATATCAAAAAACTCATTGTAGATTTAGATGCAATACTAAAAGAAGACAATGAAGTGTCAAAAGAACTTCGAGCAAGAGGAGTAATGTTGCTTGATCAAAGACTTACTGAAAAAGCTAGAAATATGATTTTGGTTGATAAGGTAAGACCAGACGGAAGAAAGATAGATGAACTAAGAGAAATAAATTGTGAAGTTGGGATATTTAATCGTACTCATGGTACGGGATTATTCAAAAGAGGTCTTACTCATGTACTTTCAATTGTAACTCTTGGTTCGCCAGGTGATGAACAAACATTAGATGGCATGGAAGTTGAGTACAAAAAAAGATATATGCATCACTATAATTTTCCTGGATTTTCTGTTGGACAAATTTCTCCAAATAGAGGAACTTCAAGAAGAGAAATAGGTCATGGTGCACTTGCTGAAAATGCACTTATTCCAGTTCTTCCAGACAAAGAAGATTTTCCATATACAATAAGAGTTGTTTCAGAAGTATTATCTTCAAATGGATCTTCATCTCAAGCATCTGTTTGTGGTTCTACGCTTGCTCTTATGCATGCTGGAGTTCCAATAAAAAGACCAGTTGCTGGAATTGCTATGGGTCTTATCACAAGCAAAGATGAAAAAGATTATGTAGTTCTTACTGATATTCAAGGTGTAGAAGATCACAGTGGAGATATGGATTTCAAGGTTGCAGGAACTGAAGTTGGAATTACAGCTATTCAGCTTGATATAAAATTAAGAGGAATTAGTATAGAAGTATGTAGAGAAACTTTGGAAAAAGCAAAAATTGCAAGACTTCAAATTTTGGAAATAATGAACAAAACAATTTCAGAACCAAATAAGGAATTGTCTCCATTTGCTCCTAGAATTATAAAGATAAATATTGATCCAGAACAAGTAAGAGAAGTAATTGGTCCTGGCGGAAAAGTAATAAACAAAATTATTGATACTTATGATGTTCAAGTTGATATAGAACAAGACGGTACAATATTTATAACTTCTACAAATCAAGAAAATGGTGAAAAAGCAGTCGAATTCATAAAAGGTATGACAAAAAAACTTCAAATAGGTGAAATTTACGATGGAGTTGTCACAAGAATTATTACTGATCAAAGAGGTGGAGAAGTAGGTGCTATTGTAGAAGTACTTCCTGGAAAAGATGGAATGGTTCATGTATCAGAATTCAAATATGAAAGAGTAGAAAAAGTTTCTGATATTGTAAAAATTGGTGACAAAATCAAAGTAAAAGTTATCGATATAGATTCTGAGAAGGATAGAGTTTCTTTGTCAGCAAAAGCATTGTTAGAAAAACCAGCAAACTTTGATGAGAGTTTTCAAGAAAGACCTAGAAGAGATTTTGGAAATAAAGGTGGTTTTAATAATAGAAGACCTAATGGTGACAATAGAAGAAGATTTTAATTAATCGTGAGATATATAAAAAAAATGCGGGCTTTGTATAGCTCGCATTTTTTGCTAAAATAGAAACTATTATGAGCTATAATTTTAATACGAATTTTAATCCAGAATTCAATTGGCAAAAAGAAGCCAAATTTAAACATAGAAAAAAAATAACAAAATTTTCTTTGATATTATTTTGTATTTTTGTTTTTATTTTTTTGATGCAAAAATATTATTTTATTTCTGACAAAAATATAACACTAAGTAGTATAATACCAGATGAATCAAAAGCAATTTTTCACATATCTAATTCTTCAAAAATATTTAATGTAGAAAAAAATAAGTCCATATTTTCTCAAAAAACAAAAGAAAAGTTATCTTATTATTTAAATGATAATACAGAATTTACAGATTTATTTTTAAGAAGTATAGAAGATGGTTTTTATTGGATAGAGTATGATAATGATTCTCAGGCATTTTTGTTTAAAGTAAAAGATTTGTCTGATATAAAGAGTAAATTTTTAGAAACTTTTAAAAGTGTAGAAAATTATGATTATAGAAATAAAAAAATATATAAAACACAAGTAAATTGGGAGAAAAATAAATTTTTACCAATTGAAAATAATTTTCTTTATATAAGTTATTTAAATAACTATACAATAAGTGTTTCAAATAGTTCAGATCTTATAAATAAAATTATAGATAAATATCAAGATAATTTGAGATTTGATTATCTTAGTAGTATAAAAGATAAATTCAATAAGTATTTTGTGTATTATTCTGACATAGATCTTAAGATAAATGATTATGAAGATATAGATAATTCAAAAAGTTGGTTGAAAGATATTTCTTTTATTATCAAAGATTCTACTGACAAGACATTTTTTATAAAATTAAATAATAGTTCAAAAATGTCAGAATTATCACTTAGTACATCTGAAAATATAGGTGATAAGTTGAAATTAGAAGAGGAAATAAAGGTTATATCAAAAATTTTCGGTGAAGATTTTTTATTTTATTATAATAGTATAAAATCTATATCGAACGTAAATAATACAAATTTGGGAAAAAACATAGATGATTACTTATCTGTTAATATAGGTGGTTTATATAATATAAACTTGAAAGAGGATATTTTAAATATAAAAAATCCTTATTTTTTCGTTTTGTACCCAAAAGATAAATTTGTTTTGATGGCTAATGATTTTGATTCAATATCGAATATATATAGAAAGATGTTGGCTCACTACAAACCATTAGAAAGGCAAATGTTTCTTCCTGACGGTAGCAGAGTGACGGAGTATTATATGAATGCAAATTCTATTGATTTGAAGATGTATCAAGATGGTGATTTAGTTTGGTATTATGATGATTTACCAAGTATACCTAGTTTTGATATGGTAAAATGTGCAAATCGTTATATATTATCTAATTCTAAAAATTATATTTATAAATTCTGTCAAAATGGTTCAGAAATTGATCCAGATTTAGGTTTTATAAATGAGATATTTATATCAAATATTGATAATTTGGATAATAAATCAAATATATTACCATTTACAGAGTTATTTAATATAAAATTGAAAAATATAAATTTTATTGATTTTGGTAAAAAAAATAATGATGTTCAAATGATTTTTCAGTTTATTTATTGAAAATTTGCCCTGTGGATAAACTGTTGATATTTATTAAGATATAAATTTTACTTTATGTCTAATTTATTTTTTAATAAAATATGATTTTGTTTTTTTGGCTTAAATAAGCCATAATATTAGATTGACTTTTTTGGTTTTACATGATATACTTATATTATAATAGTACATTATCAATTATTAACTTGATAAATCCCACCCACTAAACCCTAAAACAAAAATAAAAAAAGTTTAAAAGCAGAGTTCCTACCAGGAAAATAAAAACAAAAGGTGAGAACTTAGCAACAATCAAGCCTGAAAGCTTGAAAAAACAAAAAAAGTGAGGGATAAAAGAAAAAATAAAGGGTGAGAAAATTAGGTTAATTATTATAAAATGTCTCGAAGGGAATTTCCTGCTTCTAATTAGTTGGAAATAGAAATCTCCCTTTGAGATGTAAAGCTCTCTGGACGGTGATTTACTCGATGTTTTTTAAAACATTGAATGAATTCTGTAAGAGAGTGAAAAGTACCTCTCTTGCATTCGTCTCGAATAAAAACATAAAGGACGTTATAAGCACAGAGGGGTCTTTTTTTATTTTAGTAAATTTGACATTATATTTTGAATATATTATTATATTGAATTATTACATTAATATACTGGAGGTTAAAATGAAATTGAAGTCGGGAGAAGCTGTCTTTGACAGGCCGAATAGTCATTTTCACGATAATGATGCTGATTTTTCAAGAGCTCTTGGTCAAGCACTTACCTATGTAGAAAGTGCTGGGAGAGAGTTTATTGAAGAAGAGGTTTATCTTGGGAGATTTATAGGACAATCAACTTGCGTTTCTACTGATGCCAATGATGAAATCATATATGCTCAGAGAACTGGTAGGACTGGTTTGACAAGATTTGTCAAAAACCATTTACCCGAAGACTGCAACTATATGGTTTTGGTTTTGAAAAAAGCCAAGAAAGGCGATGGGTATATTCTTATAACAGCTTTTATAGGGCGTCTTTCTTTTCCCGAGCCTTGGGATGAAAATGCTTTCTCCAAGCATGAAGACCCAGATAGAGCTCGAAAAGACTCAATCGATTTTTGGTCTTCTCATGCCTTGATCTGGGAAACGGAAGAAATAATCCCAGGGACTGAAACTTTGATTTGTCCTTGGTAAAGTATTTTAACTTTTAATAGTGCAGGGGAGTTGTAATGACTCCCTTGTTTTTTATTTGAAAAATTTTAGAGTTGAATTTTTTCCAATTTATGAAGTTTGTTCTTTGTATATAAAAAAGTAAATATTGCAGCAGACCAATTTATAAAAAATATAGCCCACCATATTGATTTTATTTGAAGTTTAAAAATATTTGTGAGTACATAAAATATTGTTATGGGCATAAGTATTTGTCTGTATAAGCCCACATATATGCCATATAAAGGTTTTTTTATTCCCTGAAGAATTGATATGCAAATGTTTAGTATCGTATATGTAATATAAAATAACACAGATATTCTAAGATAAGTTGTTCCTATATTTATAACATTTTGATCCTTTGTAAAAAACATCATTAATTGACGAGAAAACGAAAATACAAATAATGCTCCTACAATAGTCACGATGATTCCATACCTCAAGCCTTTTTTAAAAATTTCTTTTAATCTGTCGTATCTTTTTGCTCCATTGTTTTGACCTGATAGTGTAAGAACGGCAATATTTAATCCAATAGCTGGGAGTATTGCAATTTGTTCCATTCTTGTAGCTATTCCATATGCTGCAACAGAATCTTTACCAAATGCACTGACAAAATAAGTTATTACAAAAACTCCTATTGCAACAGACATCATACTTAAGCTTGCAGGAAAACCTTGTTTTATAATATCAATATAATATTTTTTATTAGGTATTAAATTTTTCAAATGAATATGTTTGAAATCCTTCTCTGTTATAACTTTTCTGAGTAAAAGTAGGAATTCGATAAAATGAATAAGTATTGTGGCAAGAGCTACTCCTGCAAGCCCCATTTTTGGAAAGCCAAACCATCCAAACATAAACCATGGATCTAATAATAAATTTAATAAAAATCCAATTATTATAAGATTTCTAAAGGTTTTTGTATCTCCTTCTGCTATTAATATTCCATTTAAAACATTTGTTAATAAAAAGAAAATTGTTCCATAAAAAATTATATTAGTATAACTTAGTGTCATTTTTAGATAGTCACTATTTGCTCCTAAAATTTTAAAAAGTGATGGCGCAGCAAAAAGTCCTAGTATAGTGAGAAATATTGAAAATATTATTGCAAATGAGATTGCCTGGCAACCATATTTTTCCGCCTTTTCTTTTTCTTTTTCACCAAGTGAATTTGTGATAAGTGCTGTTGCACCATTTGATATACCAGATCCCATAGCAAGAATTAAAAAAAATATAGGAAATGATAGTGACATTGCAGCGAGTGCTTCAGTTGAAATCATACCTCCATAATAAGTATCTACAACGTTGTACATTGTATTGAAAAAGAAGCCGACGCTTGCCGGAATTGCAATTTGACCAATAAGTTTTGGAATTGGTTCTGTAATTAATTTGTTTTCCTTCATTTTATTTCTATTCCTATTGGCGCATGATCAGATCCTTGTATTTGATCTAATATATAAGCACTTTTTATATTTTTCATAAATTTTTTTGACACACAAAAATAATCAATACGCCAGCCAACATTTCTTACTCTTGCACCAGCTCTAAAACTCCACCAAGAATATTGAATTTTTGTAGGATTTAATTTTCTAAAAGTATCTACAAATCCGTATTCCAAAAATTTAGTCATCCAATTTCTTTCTTCATATGTAAAACCTGCATTTCCATTGTTTTCCTTTGGTCTTGCAATATCAATTTCCTCGTGTGCTACATTGTAATCGCCACAAATGATTACTGGCTTCTTTTTTTCTAATAATTTTATATGTAACAAAAGTTTGTTGTTGAATTTTATTTTGTAATCAAGACGAGCCAAGTCATCTTTTGAATTTGGAAAATATACATTTATCAAATAAAACTTTTTTAATTCTAATATCTGTACTCTTCCTTCATCATGAGTATATATTTTTTTTGAAATAACTTCTTTTTTTAAAGAATTTTTTATCAACATCATTGTACCGCTATAACCAGGTCGTTTTGCGCTATTCCAAAATTCATCATAATTTTTGAAATCAAAGGACTCTTTGTTTTTTGCATTATCATCTATTTTTATTTCTTGTAAACATAAAATATCAGGATTTTGTTTTTTTAAAAAATCAAGGAAGCCTTTTTTCATCATTGCTCTTATTCCATTTATATTCCAAGAAAGTATTTTTAACCTGCTAGATAATTTTTTGACATTATTTTTGGTCATACTAAAATATATAATTAATATCTTCAAGAAAATCAAAAAGATTTTTCTGTTTATTAACCCATTAGATAATTTATCTAACGGGCTTCATGAAATTATTATAACATTCCGCCCCCATGGTTGCCACCCCTAGCATTGCTTTTATTGATTATATATTATAAGATTTCGACATTAAAAAGAATTAAGGAGGAAACAGAAATGTTTTCAAGAGAACGTTTAATGGCAATGGCTAGGTGCCTAATTTGGGGTCTTAAAACAGCAAGAAAAGCAGACTTCAAACGAGGAGACGTAGTTGTCGTTGGGTTTTGCAGGCTTTATATTGAGCTTGCAGCAAATGTTCAGAGCTTACTTATTAAGGAAGGAATTCATGTTATCCCTGAAATGATGATGACACCAGAAATGGAACTGAATCTATATTCTTTGGGTGATAATGATCAACTTCAATTCCTTCCGCAGTGGCTCCTGAATAAGCAAGAAAATCTTAATGGCATGATCATGATTCTGGCCTATGAAAATTTGAATCATCTCAAGGATTTGGAACCAACAAAAATGGCACTCGCTCAGAAAAGCAAAAAACCACTTCTTGATATTCGCAATCAACGTGAAAGGAGTGGTGATTTTGGATGGACTTTATGCGTGATGCCAACTGAGGCACTTGCTGAAGAGGCTGGAATGAGCCTTGAAGAATATGAGGAAGAAGTTGCCAAAATTTGTCACCTTGATGATGATCCGGTTGTTTTTTGGAAAAATCTTCACAATGAGGCAATGGAAGTAAAAAGATATCTTAATTCCTTGGATGTTGATTATTTCCATGTGGTCTCAGATTCGGGCAAAACAGATTTGAAGGTCTATCCTGGAGAATCCAGACAATGGATTGGTGTGTCCGGTCATAATATTCCCAGCTTCGAAATTTATACATCACCTGATTGCTATAAAACCGAAGGCACATTCTTTGCCAATAATACAATGTTTAAAGATGGTAATCGTGTGACAGATGTTAACCTTGAATTCAAGGATGGTAGAGTGGTAAGCTGTTCTGCTAAAGAAGGTGAAGAATTCCTAAAAAAACAGGTCAGCATGGATGATACCTCCGATATGCTTGGTGAGTTTTCTCTTACTGATGCAAATGCCTCATCTATAACGCGATTTATGGCGAGTACCTTGTATGATGAGAATGTCGGTGGAGAGTTTGGTAACTGCCATGTGGCGATTGGTAGAGGTTTTGGTGATTCATATTGCGGAAACAAAGAATGGACCCCAGACCTTATGAAGCAAATAGGAATCAATTCATCAGCTCAGCACTGGGATTTGATTTCAACCGAGAAAAAAATCGTCACTGCTCATCTCAAAGATGGGCATGAGATTGTTATTTACAAAGATGGTAGTTTCATTATTCCGGAACCGGTTGGATGTTAAATTGCAATATTTCATTATCGAATCGGTGGCCCTTTGGGTCGCCGATTTTTTATTACTTGTTGACAACTTAGTTGACAACTTTTTGATATGGGTGTATACTAAAGTTGTAAACAATAAATTTTGTGATATGAACATAAAAGAATTAATTTTAAAAAACATAAACAAAAATGGTAAAGTAGCTACATCAGAGATTACTTCAATTACTGGTTTTTCTCGAGCTTATATAAATCGTTTTATTTCTGAACTTGTGAGTGAAAAAAAAATTATGCAAATTGGCAAAGCAAATCAAGCACATTATATAAAATATAATAAAAATATCCCAAAAGAAATTAAGAAATTAGAAAAAAATTATAATAAAAATATAATTGATAAAATTTTGGATATATTTGATATACCACTTATGGGAACTGCTGATTGTGGGGAGCCACTTAGTATCGCAGATGATTATATAGAAGATTATATGCAATTATCATCCAAATTTATAAAAGGAAAAAAAGAAGATTATTTTTTTGTGCGTGCAAAGGGAGATAGTATGAATAAGGAAAATATAAAAGATTTAAATTACGTACTTATAAAAAAATGTGATAGCTTTTTAGGAAATGGAGAAAATGTATTAGCTGTTATAAATGGACTTGGAACCATAAAAAAGTTTTATAAGAAAAAAGATACAATTGTGTTGTCTCCAAGCTCTAGCAACAAAAAACACAAACCAATATTACTCCATAGAGATGATGAAGTATTTGTTTGTGGTAAAGTAGACCATGTTTTCGATTTTTAAATAATTATTAATCTCTATAAATTAAAAATATAGAGTTAGAAAGGTAAAAACATATAAATAAAGATGAATAAAAAAGACAAATAAATTTATTTAATTTAGCCTGAACTTTAATAAATAAAAATATTTGCCTTCTCTTACTTAAGTGAATAATAACAAAAACATGAAAAAAATAAAAGCTTTTTTTAAGAAAAAAGAATCATATGACAAAAGATTGTATGCACTATTAAAAAACAGGCAAGTTGTTGTAAGGTTTTCATAAAATAAACAAAAAATCCAACATTAAAAAGGTCGCAAGTTATTCCGGCCTTTTTTGTTTACAAAATTTGTAAACTGTACTAATCTATAAGTCTAAAATAACAAAAAAGGAAATGTCATTCGTAGTCAGTTTGGATAATCTGACGAAGAATGATAAGGAGGAATTATGAACGATTCCAGTGAGTATTTAGATAGGATCCTTTTGGATGCCTATAGTATTGGTTCCATTATAAGGTCTCTTGCTGCGCAAATAAAGCTGGACTATAAGGATAGGCAAGATGATTTGATTGTAATTTCTGTGTTGAAGGGTGCTTATTTCTTTACAGCTGATCTTCAAAGAGCACTTTCTCCAGAGTTGGATCCTGTAGTTGAGTTTATTCAGCTTTCTTCTTATGGAGCTGGAAGTAAGTCATCCGGAGAGTTGAAATTCAAAAAAGAATTGGAAGATGTAAACATTTCCGGTAAAGATTTGCTTGTTGTAGAGGATATAGTTGATACCGGATTGACTATTTCAAAACTCAGAGAATATCTCTTAGAGAAGGGGGCGAAGTCTGTGAGAATTTGTGTTTTTCTTGATAAAAGTGAAGCACGTATGGTTGAGGTTAAACTTGACTATGTCGGTTCAAAAATTCCCAGCGAGTTTGTAGTCGGCTATGGTCTCGATTATAATGAGCAATATCGCAATCTTCCCTACATAGGAGTATTGAAGAAGGAAATATACTCTTAACAAAGTTGAATCAGTTTATATTTCGGTAGCCCTGGGTTACCGATTTTTTTGTTTGAAATATTTTTCCAGCTCAGCTGGATTTATTAAGGATTTCTATATTGAAGCGCTTCTGCAATATGTTCGGTTTTTATATCTTTACAATTTTCTAAATCTGCTATTGTGCGAGATACTTTGAAAATTTTGAAATATGCTCTTGCAGAAAGGTTGTAAGCTGTAACTGCTTTTTGTAAAAGTACTTTTGCATCTTGTGGTATTGTACAATATTTTTTTATTTGTTTTAGATTCATTTCGGAATTTGTAAATATATTATCTCTTGCAAATCTTTTTGATTGAATTTTTCTTGCGGTGATAATTTTTTGTCTTATATCACGGCTTGATTCATAATTATTTGTATTTTCTAATTCTTCAAACTTTAATCTTTTTACTTCAATGTGAATATCTATTCTATCTAAGAGTGGCCCAGAGATTTTTTGTTGATAATTTTTTATTTGATTGATTGAACAAGTACATTGTTTTTTTTCATCACCAAAAAAACCACATGGACATGGATTTTGTGCACAAATTAAAATAAATCTAGCTGGAAATTCTAGTGTCATTTGTGCTCTTGCAATTGTCACACATCCGTCTTCAAGTGGTTGGCGGAGTGTTTCCAAATTTTTTTTTGGGAATTCTGGTACCTCATCAAGAAACAAAATTCCACGATGAGACAAGCTTGCTTCCCCTGGTTTTGGGATAGAACCACCACCAACAAGAGATATTAAAGATGATGAGTGATGTGGAGAGCGAAATGGTCTTTTTATTATAAGTGGCCTATTTTTATTTAGTAGTCCCACAGAAGAATAAATCTTATTTACTTCTAAGATTTCTTCATCGCTCAAATTTGGAAGTATACTTGGTAGAGATCTTGCGAGTAAAGTTTTTCCAGCACCAGGAGAACCATTCATAAGTACATTGTGTCCGCCAGTTGCTGCTATAATCAAAGCTCTTTTTGCATGAGCTTGCCCTTTTATTTGTGAGAAATCATATTCTTCATCTGACTTATTTTCAAATATTATTTTTTTGCTTTTTAGTATTTCAATTTCACAAATATTATTTATATGATTTACAATCTGTCTCAGATTTTCTACAGGAAATATATTTATGTTTGATATAATACTTGCTTCTTCTTTGTTTTCATATGGAATAAATACGTTTTGGTAATTGTTTTCTTTTGCAAATAAACAAATTGAAATAATATTATTTATTGGGCGAAGCGATCCATCAAAAGAAAGTTCTCCTACAAATATAGAATTTTTTAATATATTATTTTTGTCAGTAATAATATTTTTGGCTTTCAATATAGAAAGAGCAATAGGAAGATCAAAACAGTTTCCCATTTTTTTGAGATCTGCTGGTGCGAGATTTATCACAATTCTTGTTTTTGGAAATTCAAAATCACTATTTGAAATTGATGCTTTTACTCTTTCTTTTGCTTCTTGAATGGCAGTGTCAGCGAGTCCTACTATTGTAAAACTAGGCAAATTTTTTTGGATATCAGTTTCTATTTCCACAAGAAAAGAATTGAGTCCAAGTGATGTTGTTGAAAGTATTTTTGACTGCATATATTTATTAATTTTTGAATAAAAAAAGGTCGCAAATGCGACCTTGTATATATATTATGACTTTATAATTTTTTAGTCAAGTACGAAATTTATGATATAATGAACTATAAATAATATAGAATTTAAGGAAAAATTATGGATTTAGAAATATTAAAACAAATATTAAAAAATCAACCAAGTTTTAGGTATAAACAGTGTTATAAAGCTATTTTTTCAGATTTAATTTCTAATTGGAATGAAGTTACGAATTTACCAATTGATCTTAGAAATGAATTAAATGAGAATTGTCCGCTAGATATAAAATTTCGAATTTTTGAATCAAATGATAAAAATACTGTAAAATCTTTGATAGAGTTCGATGATCTAAGTAATATAGAAACAGTTTTGATGAGACATCATGATAGAAATACAGTATGTGTTTCATCTCAAGTTGGATGTCCCTTAAATTGCAAATTTTGTGCAACAGGTCAAAATGGTTTTAAGAGAAATTTATCGAGTGATGAAATATTAAAACAAGTATTGTTTTTTGCGAGATATTTGAAAAAATATAATAAAAAAGTTACTAATATAGTCTTTATGGGAATGGGAGAGCCATTTTTAAATTATGATAATGTTTTAAAAGCAATAAGAATTTTAAATGACAAAGATTGTCTCAATCTAGGAGCAAGGCATATTTCTATATCAACATCAGGGGTAATAGATGGAATAAGAAAATTATCAAATGAGAATTTGCAAGTGAATCTTGCAATTTCACTTCATGCAACAGGGGATAAACTTCGTTCAGAACTTATGCCAATAAACAAAAAATATAAATTATCAAAATTGTTTGAAGCAGTAGATAATTATATAGATAAAACATCCAGAAAAGTAATGTTTGAATATATGATGATAGCCAGTGTTAATGATTCTAGAAAAGATGCAGAAGAATTATCAAAGCTCATGAAAAAGAAATTATATTTTTTGAATATTATTCCATATAACTCAACAGGAATTTTCAAATCTTCATCACAAGAGAAAATAGAGGAGTTCAAAAATATTTTGGAAAAAAACAGAATACATTTAAGTGAACGTTATAAGCATGGCAAAGATATAAAAGGAGCTTGCGGACAATTGGCTGGAAAAAGATAGTTTTATATAAATAAATATAAATAAAAAAGAGCTTTGTGTGATGTAAGTTCTTTTTTATTTGTTTTCTATTTTTTTAATTCAAACATTTTTCCATGTCCTGGAATTATGTAATCAGCATTTTCCAAAATATATTGTCTGCTTTTATGAAGTTCTGTTTTATTTTTTACATATAGGTCTTTGAGATTCAAGAGACTTTTTTTGTCAGTATATTGAATTGCTTTATCTTCCCACCAAAATACATCTCCAGCAATTATTACTTTTCCATATTCTTTTGTATCAACCAAGACAGAGCAATGAAATTGGTCGTGTCCAGGAGTGTCTATTATCATAATACCAAATAATTTTTTGTTGTGATTTTCTATTTTTCCGTCATATGAGAATATTGATTCATTGTCATAAATTTTAGCTTTCTCAAATATTCCAGCAAGAAGTGAATGATCAATATGAGTATGAGTGAGTATTACATAATTTATATTCTTAGTTGAAAGTTTTTCTTTTTTAAGTGCGTTTATTAATTTTTTCTTATCCATTCCTGGGTCAACTATTATATTTTTGTTATTACATTGAATCAAAACAACAGAGGATGATGCATATTCTTTTTTATTTTTTTGCTTTACATACCCCATTACAAGTACTTTAATTTTTGAGAATTTGTTCTGTTTCATGTGATTATTATATCATTCCACTCCCGGAGTCGCCAACCCCCGGAGTACTTTTACTTGACAAAAACCTGATATTTATTAAGATATACGCACAAAATAGATTTTTCCAAAAGGGAGGAAAGATGAATAAAGACGTATTTGTAATAATTAATCCTGGGAGTCGCCAGGATGAGCCATGTAAGTTGGCAATGGTGCCAGTAACTTTAGAAGAAGGTGTTTATAGTGCGGTGGATTCGGATGTAATGACGGTTTCAATTGATTATGCCGGATTTCCATCAGACTCCGAATATCCAGATAAAGGTGTGTTCATATCACAAAAGATATATGAATATATCCAAAGGGAATCTTTGAATATCAAAGCGATCATTTTCAGATGCCCAGCTCTAAAGAAAAACATTCAGGGTCTCACTTATCTTACGAAATCTATGGTGGAAGACATGACACCAAAGAATCCTGGTGAACTCGCTGACGGATTGAAGATTCCACACGGTTCTGAGATAGCTGCTTGGGTCTGTGTATGCTTGGAGAGTAAACTTCAAATACGACCTATATTTTCATGTGGAATTCCGACTAATCTTTTGCCTGAAGAGGTAAAAGTTGTAGGTATTCCGGATGAGGAATTAGATGCTGTATCTCATGCTGAATTCCTAAAGGGACTCATGTATATGATGGCTCGTCGTTTGGAAATTACACCCATGGAATTCGTTGGCATACCGGTAATGTTTGGGTCCGGATTTGGTATTTACGGATGGAAAGGTGAAAAAATTGTGTCCCTCAATGTTCGTCAAGAAAACGGTTCCATGTCCCAATCTTCCATCGGAGCTACGGTAAATATCCTTACACTCCTAAGAAGATTTAAGAGAAAAGGAATAACGGATGTTGATGCAATCCTTTCCGAAGTGGCAAAACTTATGGGTAAATCCGGTGGATTGTGCATGTTTGATCCCAGATATGGAGATCTCAAGGTTTTTGCTTCAGATGTACGTGAAGCAATGAAAGATCCAAACCAAGAGAAAAACAAAGGCATTATCCTCATTTTCCGTGCTTTGGTTTATCAGGTAGTTTCTCAAATTTGGAGAGCCAGAGGTGGCTTATCCTATTTCGGAGAGAGAAACAATCAGGTCACTGTATACTTCTTTGGTGGTGGATCAAATTGGCCCGAACTAATTGAAGCAGTGGAAGAGTGCCTTGGTGACCTGGTTTTCAAATTCGAAATGGTTGATGGCGACCCCGAAAGAGAATTCTTTATTGCGGAAGCGTTAAAGTTTCTCAATGGAGAAATTCCTGTCAACTATGAGGATGTAGAGTAGATCAATAACAATCATAAAAAAAGGGTTCCGTATGGAACCCTTTAATTTTATTTGAAATCTTTTTACCAACCGTACTCACTATATATAATATTATTTTTTATTTTATCAATTACAAATTTTATATACTCTACTGTATTTTCTGGGAGATTGTCTATATCAAACCAATTCAAATCATTACATTTATCACTTTCCATATTTTTTGGCTCACCACTATATTTTTCTGTCATAAAAAATACATCAATTCTTCCTTCTCCATTTAGAGATGATTTTCTGTTCATAGTATGGACTACTTTCAGGTCTTCGCTTTTTACATCTATTCCAACTTCTTCTTTTACTTCACGTATTAATCCATCTGTAAAAGTTTCCCAAGCTCTACATGACCTGAAACAAGTATATAATTTCCATTTTCAAATTTTGCATTAAAACGTCTTCCGAGTAAAATTTTGTTTTCTTTTTTTAGTATCAAATATGATGCTGGGGTGATTTTGTGTCTTTCTGTCATAGTTTTTTCCTTGTCCCGTTTTGCGGGGTTATTTAAAATATTTTTTCTAAAACGAATTTTTTTATTCCTCTTGGATAAACTGGGCTCAGTTTTTTAAATTCATTTTTACTATACCAAGTTGGATAATAATTATTATTTCCTTTTTTCATTCTTTCAATTTCTGGTCCACCGAGTTTTAGATTTCCAGAAAATTTTTCTACAAGAAAAAATATATGTTTTCTTTTTTCATTGTTTAAGATTGTATTATCATATATATCAACTATTTTTTTGTATTTTGATATTTTAAAATTTAGTTCTTCTTTCATTTCTCTTAAAAATGTTTCTTTTATATTTTCTCCACCTTCTATATGTCCACCAGGAAATGCATAATATTCTTTTCCATTTTTTATTCTATGCATCAAAAGAATCTTATTATCTTTTACAATTATTGCAGTTGGTCTTTGCGTTATATTATTCTTCATTTGTATTAAATATTCTTTCTATTAAATTCCTTTTTGGTTTTAGAAGTATTAGAAGAGGAGTAAGTATTAAAAATATTATTCCAAAAACTAAAAAAAGCTTCTGTATTAGTGGTTCGATTTCATGTAGTATAAATTTTTAAATAATACGTTCATTTATTTTAATTTTAAATTATTATATCACAAATAAAATTGATTTAGTAATTTAAATACAAAATCTCCTGTTAGTTCAGGAGATTTTGTAATTCCGGTTGAATGTTGGATTTTATTCTATATTTGCACCTAATTCATAACTACCAAAAAATGCATCATTTAAATCATATACTAATTTATTCCAATTATTACCATACAATCTTTTTGCTACGTTTTCTGATGTTATCCATTGTAAAAGACCTTCATCATTTACTACTTTATATACTTTTGGAACAGTTGGAATTTTCATAAGTACGCCCGATTGAAAAGTAACATTTTTTCCTAATGGATAAGTAGCTAACTCTTGTGGTGTTATCATTTCAACGAAAGAAAAATCTTTGCCGAAATATGTAAACCAAACTTTTTCATGTGGATATGCGTGTCTGATGTTATTATCATCTAATAAATACACAGCAGGGTTACTTTGTATTTTTATATATCTTGTTGCTGTTATTTTTTCACCCAAAACTTCTTGAGCTGGGTTTATATTTGGTCTGATATAACTGCTTCCACCACCCCCACCACCTGATGATGGCACAGCAACAACGTTTACAGTCCTTGTAACCTGAGTTGCTAAATTTCTTGCGATGTCTGAAACATTATAAGTTACCAAATAATTTCCAATAATATTTGTATCTACTGGATTTAGAGTTACTATACGAGAAGTTATATTTCCATCAAAATCATCAAGTGCCGTAGCTCCTGCGTCTATATATGTAGAGTATTGATATATTGATTCTGGATTATTTCCCAATATTGTGATTATTGGTCTTTGAGTATCAATAGGTATAGCAACGTTTAGAATTGTGAAATTTACAGTATCTGGTTTAGATTTGTTTATTCCATCTGTTATTACCAAAGATATTGAACACTTTATATCTTCTTCTATATTATCTACAACAAATTTTGCAATAGCAGTATCTTGTCCAACAAGTTTTACCTCTTTACAAGATGAAGTCCATATATAAGTAATCTCTCTATAAATATCAAACGAATCAACTATATTATAAATACTTTTAGATCCATCTAATTTGAAGTCAGTGTTTTCTTCAACCTTTTTATTATTTACAATATCACCATTTATTATTGCAATAAGATTTGGTGATATAGATATGATAATGTTCTCAACTGTGAAATTTATAGTATTTGGTAGAGATCTATTTATTCCATTTGTTATTACCAAAGATATTGAACATTCTTTATCTTTTTCTACATCATTCACAACAAATTTTGCTATAGAGGCATCTTGTTCAATAAGCTTTACCTCTTCACAACTAGAATTCCAAATATATTTTATAGAATTGATGCTTCCGATTTGAGAAGGTATAATACTTTTAGCTCCGTCTAATTTGAATTGTATGTTCTCTTTTATTATTTCACCATTTACAACGTCTCCACTTATTATTGCTACAAAATCTCGTGATATAAACATTGCATCTATATTCTCTCTTATTATTTCATATGATGATGCCTCTACCCCATTTGTCTTTGTGGGACTTCCACCCAGTATTAAAGTTGGTATTAATACCAAGATTAATAATAACGTTAATTTTTTCATATTTTTTTATTCCCCAAAAAGGGATTTTATTGTTTATATTTATGTAAATGTCCATATTTTTATGTTTAATACATAAAAGTTGAGCTGAATAGTTGATACTTTATAAGATTATATATCAATAATTTTGAAGGTATTATCCAAAACCAAAAAAATTAAGATAATCAATCTTATTCTAATATAGTCTAAATCCGATCTTTGAACTCGGATTTTTACGAACATACTAACGATTCGTAGTATGAAGGTAAAAAACTAACTTATCACCCTAGGGGTTTTTATTTTTTAAACTTTATGTAAATCTTTAACTTCTCTAATCAAAGACAAAGAAGTTAAATGAAATGTTTTGTTTGAGCCTATTATATACTCTAGAAATAGGTTATTTATGAATTATACTTAATATAAAAAGATTTGTCAAATTAATTTAACTTTACATATAAATATTATAAAGTGTTATCTATGTACCAGTTTAGTACATTATATTGCAAAAATATGTTTTTATGTTAAAGTATGAACAAATTATATCTTCAATGGAGGAAGAAAATGGAAACCAAGAAAAAAAGAGTTCTCGTTGTTGGACACGGAGCAAGAGAGCATGTCATAGTAAAAGCTTTTTTGAAGTCCGGTGCTACAGTATTTGCCTATATGGAGGCAAATAACCCTTTTTCAAAGTTGTGTGAAAAAACAATGATTGGAAAGTATTCCGACTTTGGTTCAGTGTTACAATTTGTACAGGAAAACAATGTTGATTTTGTTTTTATCGGGCCAGAAGGACCGCTTGAAATGGGTATTGTTGACTTTTTGGAAAGTCACAATATCTCATGTATTGGGCCTTACAAAGATGTTGCCTTAGTAGAAACGTCCAAGATTTTTAGCAGAAAGCTTATGAAAGATCATGGAATATTTGGATGCCCTGAGTTTTGGGTTGTGAAGGATGAGTGTCAACTTCAAAATGTATTCTTATATCACCACGAAGCACCATTTGTGATTAAGCCCGATGGTCTTACAGGTGGCAAAGGAGTTCAGGTAGAAGGTGATCATTTTCATGATACTGAATCGGCTATGAAAGTAGCTCATGAGTATATCAAGAAAGATGGTCGGGTTCTTGTTGAGAGAAGGCTTGATGGGGAAGAGTTTGTTATTCTCTTTTTCTGTGATGGTAAGACTCTCGTTCCTATGCCAGTCGTCAGGGATTATAAACGTCGTTTTGTAGACGATGAAGGTCTTAACACTGGTAGTATGGGTTCCTATTCTTGTATGAATCATTCCTTACCGTATTTACAACATTCGGATATAAAGCAAGCGGTCGACATTGCACAAAAGACAGTTTTGGCTTTATTTGAAAAGCTTGGCCTTTTATACAAAGGCATTCTTTATGGGTCTTTTATTGCTACAGAAAATGGAGTACAAGTGATTGAGTGGAATGCAAGGTTCGGCGATCCGGAATGTATCAATGTTCTTTCACTTCTTGAAACTGATTTTGTCGAGATATGCCAAGCAATCATTGATGGTACACTCGACAAGATTCATGTTGAATTTAGTGAACAGTATACTGTCTGTAAGTACATTGTCCCTACAAATTATGCACTTGTAGAAGATGACCCAAATCGTCTTGCTTCTGGTTTTTCTGACATTATAAAAATTGGTGAAATCGGAGAAGCTCAGCTTTTTTATTCATCTGTCTTTGAGGATGAAGATGGACTGCACATGACATCATCCAGATGTCTTGCAGTTCTGGGTGTAGCGCAGACAATAGAACAAGCTGAGCGAATCGCTGAAGAGGCTGCTTGCTCTGTTTCTGGCAATGTTAGTCATAGGCCAGATATTGGCACATGTGTCTTGATAGATAAAAGCATTACTCACATTTACAGTATAAGGGGATTTGGTTAATCAAGTTAATAACATATTAATATGAATTGGGCTTTGGCGTTAGTCAGAGCCCATTTTTATTTTAATGTTTTTTTCTAAAAATTGTCTTTGTACTTTTATAATATTTTTTGGGAGAGTTTGAAATATTTTTATTTTACTTGCTTGATCATTGGTTTTTAATTCAAGGTTTTTATTTTTTGAGTTCAGCTCAATTTTAGGTTTTAATAAATATGCAATTCCTATCGGTTGACTAAAATAATTTTTGAAATCATATTCAATAACTCCTAGTAGTTTTATAATATTTATATCTAATCCAGTTTCTGATTTTGCAATTCGCTTTATTGCATCTTTTATCTTTTCTCCTTTTAGAATTGTACCTCCAGGAATATGCCATTTATTTTTTGCTGGTTCTATGTCTCGTTTTGTAAGTATTATCCCATTTTGTGTTTGAATTACACATTCAACACATAATCGAGGTACTTTGCTATATATATTTTTGAATTCTTTAAATGTTAGGAATTTTATTTTTTTCATGTTTTTATAATTTAAATATAGATTAATAATAACATAAAGATGATAAAAAAAACTACTAGATTATACAATCTGGTAGTTTTTGTAATATATATTGTTAAAATTATTTTTTTGATTTTTTTATCAAATCTTCAATTGTTTTTATTTTCTTTTTTATTAATGTAATAGGTTTTCTCAAAATATTGTTTATATTCCAAGTGGAATTTGCAAGAGGATGATAGTCTGTATCACCTTCAAAAATATAAGAGTTCTCACATATTCCATTGTTATCATAATCAATACAATTATGATTACTCCAATAATTTCCAGATTCATCTTGCTCCCAAAATGTAGACACACCAGACGTTCCTTCTACTCGAGCATTTAAATTGTTATTGATAAAAGAATTATTTGCGAAAGTGGTTGATGAGTTATCGTTATAAATTATTGCTCCAAGATTTTCCATATTTGTAAAAAGATTGTTTAAAACTTTATTACCATTACTTTGTGGTCCAGTTATACCTATTCCATAAGTAAGACCATTAAATTCATTATTTGTAATTAAATTGTTATATGAAGCATTATTTAAATTTACTCCAACGCTATCTGTAGTAGGAAGAAAAGTATTATGAGAAATGGTGCTACTAGATGTGTTTACAAGAAGAACAGTAAGTGTTCCAGCATTATGAAAAGTGTTGTTTGATAATATTAAATTATTTGCTTCGGAAATTTGTATACCATTTTCAAAAATATTTGAAAATGTGTTGTTATGAAAAGTGTTATCATTGTTTGTTCCAACTGTAATTACTGAATAACTTGAATTTGTTAGTGTATTATTTATTATATTATTATTACTACTATTTTGTATATATATAGATACTTCAAAATTTTGTAAGTTACAATTTCTTAGTGTTATGCCATTTCTATCTTGTAAATAAACAGCTTTTCCTGTTCTTGTTGGTTTGCTTATAGAATGTCCATTACAATTTATTGTTATATTATCTATTCCTGGTTTTATGCCAAATTGTTGATCTTGGCAAATTATATCACTTCCCAAAATTACACTATTATTTACTATAGATCCACATGTTAAATCTACCACAATCATGCCAGGTTCATTATCAATTCCATTTCCAGGCCCATCAACAATATATGTATCTGGGTATCCAGAATTATCAGGAAAATCACTCCATGAATTTTGTGACCAATTATTGTTTAAAGAATTTTCATTTTCGTATGCATTTATAGTATTGTCTAGTATATTTGAATTTATATTGCCATTGCTTGAATTATTTAAATATATTCCATATTCAAATCCATGAATATTACAATTTGATATTGTAAAATTATTTATTCCATCTAGGTTTATTCCTCTTCCAGTGTGACTGTTTGCCTCTGAAATAATTGAAGGAGAAATACTATGGCCATTACAATCTAATGTTGCATTGTTTGAAAGTGAAATTGCATTCCCATTGCATAACAAATCATTTTCTAGTGTTATATTTCCGTTTATAATATCACCACATCTTATACCCCTTTTTCTTTCTAAAAGATTTGATACTGAAGCATTTGCATTCATTGTAATAAGTAGTAAAAATGTGGATAAAATGATTATTTTTTTCAATCCGTTAGATGCTTTTTTGTTATTGTGTGTCATATAATTTTATTTCAACCCATTAGATGTTTTGTATCTAACGGATTTCATATTTTTTATATTATTTAGATTAATTTTAAATAGTACCATATATTTTGTAATTTGTCAAATATATTGAATATTATATATTTAGCTTAATATTAGTAAATTATTTGTCAATATTTTGCGCAATTGAGGTTTTTAGCTAAAACTTGTTTAAAGAGCATTACTAAGTTAAAATAAGATTATGAAAAATATTTATTCATTTATATTAGGACATTCACCAGAACTATCTTTTGCAGAAATAAAGAGTGTTTTAGAAAATCAAAGTGTTAATTTTTCTATAATCATTTCCAATGATAAATTTTTGGTTTTAGAGACAGAAATAAATTTGGATATAAACTATTTTTCAAATACTTTGGGTGGAATAACAAAGATAGGCAAAATAGAATTTTTTATAAACAAATTAAAAGATACAGAAAATATTAAGAATACTTTTGTGGGATTAATAGAGAAAAAATGTGATATAAGTCATAAAGTAAAGTTTGGTTTTAGTTTCTATGATAAGGACAAGGATTTGAAGTTTTTTGTTGATAAACTTTCTATGATAATAAAAAAATCTTTGAAAGAAAAGAATATTTCAAGTAGAGTTGTGATATCAAAAGAAGATCAATTATCATCTGTGATAGTAAGAAAAGAGCATATGATAGAATCTGGTTTTGATATGCAAGTTTTAAAAGTCGATGACAAAATTTATTTTTCAAGAACTTTGAGCGTTCAAGATTTTGAAAGATTCAATGCACTTGATTATGATAGACCAAAAGTTGATTCAATATCAGGAATGATGCCACCAAAACTTGCAAAAATTATGTTGAATTTATCTAATAGTAGAGAAATTATTTTGGATCCTTTTTGTGGATCGGGTACAATTCTTATACTTGCAGGAGAATTGAATTTCAAAAAAATAATAGGATCTGATATTTCCGAAAAAGCAATAGTTGATAGTATAGAAAATTTGAAGTGGTATGAAGAAAGGTTTGATAAAAAGTTAAATTGTTATGTTTTTAAATCGGATATTATAGAATTAATAAAAGAAGGAGTAGAGGAGAAATCTATTGATTCAATTGTAACTGAAGGATATTTGGGAAAGCCAATAAAAGGAAATGAAACAATTGAGTTTATAAAAAATCAGATAGAGGAATTGAAAAAATTGTATCTTGATTCTTTTAATATTTTTGCTAAAGTGCTAAAGCAAAATTCTAGTGTGGTTATAAGTATGCCAGTGTATCATACAAAGTCAGAAGATTTATATTTGGATATTTTAAGTGATATAGAAAAGTTAGGTTTTGAAATAAAACAGTTAACAGAATCAAGCAAAACTTTGATTTATAAGCGTGATGATCAAAAAGTTTATAGAGAAATTGTAAAATTAATAAAGAATTAAGAATGATGAATTTTGATTAAATTAATTAATTATTTAATTTTGAAATTTATTCATAATTCAAAATTCATAATTAGAAATTAAAATTATGGAATTACAAGAAAAAATTTTTAAGTCATATGATATAAGAGGAATATATCCTGATGAAATTAATGAAGAATCAGCAAAAGAAATCGCAGAGTTATTTTTATCTTTTGTGTCAGACAAAACATCCAAAAAGCCGGGTAATATGAAAATAGTTATTACAAGAGATGTTAGAAATTCTTCGGAAGCTTTGGCAAATGCTTTTATAGAAACTTTAATTTCTAAGGGTGTAAAAATTTATGATTTGGGGCTTATGTCTGTTGATGTAATTTATTTTGCTGTAGGAAAATTTGATTACGATGGTGGAGTTACAGTGACAGCATCTCACAATCCAGGATCTTATGGTGGGTTCAAAATGGTTTCTCGTGGAGTAGAATGGATAAGAGGCAAAGAGCTTTGGGATTATAGAAATAATAAAAAAAATTTTGAAAATGCAAAGGGAGAATGTATAAATATTGATATATGGAAAGAATATTTGGATTTTGTTTTCTCATTTGTAGATATTCCAAAAATCAAACCAATGAAAGTTGTAGTTGATGCTGGGAATGGAATGGCAGGAATTATGATTCCAGAAATTATAAAAAGATTGCCTCAGATAGAACTTGTTCCATTATTTTTTCAGCCAGACGGAAATTTTCCAAATAGAAATCCAAATCCATTAGCTGAAGATGCACCTGAAAAATTATCCAAAAAAGTTGTAGATGAAAAAGCTGATGTGGGATTTATATTTGATGCTGATTCAGATAGAGTATTTTTAGTTGACGACGAAGGAAAATTTTTGCAGGGAGATGATGTAATACTTGTTCTTGCAAAACAACTTTTGGAAAAAAATCCAGGTGCAGGTATTGTATATAATTTAGTTTGTTCAAAAAATGTCAAAGAATTTATTGAAAAAAATGGAGGACATGCTATTCGTTCAGAAGTAGGCTATGTAAATATGGGAACACATATGAAAAATGAAAATGGAGTTATGGGTGGAGAATTTTCAGGACACTTTTCATATGCAGAAAATTATTATGCAGACTCAGGTTATATCTCATTTTTAATTATTTTACAAGCAATTTCAGAAAAAGATTTTAAATTATCAGATTTTATGGATAATAATAAACGTTGGCGCAGATATCCAGAAATTGTGATGCCCGCTGATAATACAATAAAAATGTTAGATAATATAAGAAATTATTATAGTAAAAATATATTAGATGAAATAGATGGAATTACTGTTGAGTTTTCAGATTGGTGGTTTAATGTTCGAGCTTCAAATACAGAGCCAGTAGTCAAAACAACTATAGAAGTTTTGAACGAAGATGATATTAATATAAAAAGAGAAGAAGTAATGAATGTTTTAAATTCATAAAAATTAAAAATATGATTGGAATTTTTGATTCAGGACTTGGAGGACTTATAACTTTCAAGGAAATAAAAAAAATATTACCAAAATATTCTTATATTTATTTGGGTGATACACTTCGTTCTCCGTATGGTGGAAGGAGTCAAGAAGCGGTTTATGAATATACAAAAAATGCTGTAGATTTTTTGTTTGATAAAGGTTGTAAACTCATAATAGTAGCGTGTAATACCGCATCATCTGATGCACTTAGAAAAATTCAGCAAGAACATTTACCAAAAATAAACGACGAATCAAAAAATGTTTTAGGAGTTGTAAGGCCACTTGTTGAGGAGGCAATAGATGTTAGCAAAACAAAAAGAATTGGCGTAGTAGGAACTAGGGCAACTGTGAATTCAAATGTTTATGGAATTGAATTAAAAAAGTTGGATAAAAATATTAAGGTTTTTCAATGTGCTTGTCCACTTTTAGTACCACTTATTGAAGAAAATTGGATAAAGCGTAGAGAGACAAAAATGATACTCAAAAAATATATTAAAGAATTGAAAGATTACAATATTGATACGCTTATTTTGGGTTGTACTCATTATCCAATCTTGCTAGATGAGTTCAAAAATGTAATGGGTAAAAAAATAAATGTGTTAAATTCAAGCAAAATAATTGCAGAAAAATTGGAAATATATTTAAAAAATCATAAGGAAATAGAAAAAGGTTTAGATAAATATGGAAATATAGAATATCTTGTAACTGACATTACAGAAAATTATGAAAAAATGTCACAAATGATTTTGGGAAAAAAAGTAAAATTTGAAAAAGTAAAAATATAAAATATTATCGTTAGACGGAATATGGCTACGATGCCCGTAACGTTAGACGTTAAACGTATTAACCTAAAGAATCATATCTGATTTTATTTGCGAGCTTATAAAAATTTTTATGCGCTCGCGACTTTTAGGCTCTACCCTTTTCCTAGAAAAGGGTAGAAAAGAAAAAAATCTTCACAAAAACAAAAAATACAAAACTTATAGTTTTGTAAATCGTAATACGATTTAGATACCCGCCTGTCCCGCCAAGGCGGGATGAAGTCAGACATTACTAGTCTCGAAACCTTTTGCCGTTTCCTATTTTTATATACAAAGACCGCCGAGCTTAACTTGGCGGTCTTTTATTTTTTTGAGTTCTAAATTTATAAGAAGTTTAGAATTTTACTTGTACATTTTCTTTTGCTTTTTCTTCTGCTTCAAAGAATTCAAATTTTTTGAATTTTAGCATATTTGCAATAATATTATCTGGAAAAACTTGTATTTTTATATTGAAGTCTCTTGCATTACCATTGTAAAATCTTCTTGCAGCTTGTATCTTATTTTCTGTGTCTGATAATTCATCTTGTAATTTCATAAAGTTTTCAGATGCCTTTAAATTTGGATAATTTTCTGATACAGCAAAAAGTGTTTTTAGTGTTCCTGTTAATGTGTTTTCTGCTTCCAATTTTTCTTGTGGATTTTTTGCATTCATTGCCATATTCCTAGCATTTGTGACTTCTGTAAGAACCTTTTCTTCATGAGACATATATCCTTTTACAGTTTCGATTAAGTTTGGAATAAGATCATATCTTCTTTTTAACTGTACATCTATATCAGAAACAGCTTCTTCTGTTCTATTTTTTAATTTTATGAGTCCGTTGTAGATTCCTACTATCCATAATATTAGAGCTGCCAATACTCCTAGTACAATGTAAATTATTTTGTCCATAGTATTTTTTATTGATTAATTTTTTAATATATACAATTTTTATCTTTTTATTATTGGTTTTTTTGGTGCTAGTGGTATTGGTTTTGTTCTTGGGTTTGGTGGAATTACAATTTCTTCTTTTGTTTGATTTGTGTCTCCGCTATCTATGTCTGTAGAAGTTGTTGAGTTTTCATTTTGTTTTTTGATATCTTCTACTGTTTTTAATATATTTTCCGATTCAACTTGTTTTTTATTTTTATTACTTTTCAACATTCCACTTACGTATATTATTTCTACTGCAAGAGCTATTACTATTATTATTATAGCAATTTTTATTTTTTTTTCACTTTGTATTTCCATATTTTTTTTGTCCGGTCTGTATGACTGGATTATCTAATATTTATAATTAGACTATTTATCTATATTTATTTTATATTATAGATAATTAAATGAAGTCTATCTATATTAAATATTTTATCATTATATTTTCCCTTTTACAATTCTTTTAATTTTTATTATAATATATGTATAAAAAAAGAAAAATAAAATTTTCAATAATTTTTAAATTTATGGCAAAAAATAAAAACATACAAAGAAATAAAATAAGTTTCTTTGTTTTTATATTTGTTGCATTTTTTTTGGCAATGAGTACTGTAATTGGCGCTGAATGGGTAGAGCCATCAGTAGATCCACCCGGTGGAAATGTTGAGCCACCTATAAATCAGGGATCTATTCATCAATATAAACTTGGTGGACTTACAGTTGGTACAAATTTGATAAATGAAGACAATGTTTTAAATGTATATGGTGCATCATTGTTTAGTGGTGGTGCTCTTCAAGCTACTGGAGGAATACTTGTAAACACATCAAAAATGACAATAGATGGTGTTGATTTAGAGATGCAAAATGGTGCTAATTTGTTTGTAAACAAAGGAAATATAACGGTTTCAAATGATGAAAATAATATAAATAGTATTTATTTAGAAACATATGGTGATTCAAGCACTGGTTTATATGTGTATGATTCTTCCCCTCTAGGTTCTTCTATAGGAATTTTTTCTGGTTCTTATAGTAATACAGCAATATTTGGATACAGTGACGAAGGGACGGGTGTATTTGGACAATCTGATCAAGGTGCTGGTGTTTGGGGTTATTCACCTATTTTAGCCGGTAGATTTGATGGACCTGTTGTTTTTCATGGCATTGATAGTTCTGAAGAATATGGAGTTGTCATAGAAAATGATAGTGTAAAAATAGGAGGAGATGATGTATCTGCCAGTAAAGGTGATTTATATGTTTCAAGGGGTATTTCTACTGTTTCAAAAGATGAATCTGTCGGTAATTCAAATGTATATGCTGACAACACTATAGTGACTGATAGCTTGTGCCTTGGTGCAAAAACAAATGAAGAATATCAAGGTATAGATGGATCTGGTTTGCCAACAGGATCAAGTTGCAGGACAAGATGGCCTGGACCTAATAATGAAGATTGGTATATATGGAATGCTGACAATCATTCTGGTCTTGCTGAGGCAAATGCTTATCAGGGTGGTAGTATAAGAATAGATGGAAATATAAACAATGCAATTTCTTTTGATGAGAATAATGTAACTGTTACAGGAGAGCTGCTTGTAACAGAAGATGTTTTTAATATTGGGGGTACTCTTACTGCCGATTCGGGAATAACAGTAAATGGAGGAATTATTATGGACTCAGGAGAATTAAACGTAAGAAATAATAGAATAATAGGTATTCCTGATCCAGGCTCTGGTTCAAATTATGACAATGATGCAGTTCCAAAATCTTATGTAGACGATTTAATAGGTGATAATTCTTTTTGGGAAATGAATCAAAATTCTTGGAATTTAGAGCCAAAATCATCATTAGGAATAAGAGGTGTTTCAGTAGGATCTACATCTACGGATTTAGAGGCTGGACAATCTTTGATTTCAGGAACTATAAATATTAGTTCCACTCAAGTCGATTCCAATTTTTTGAGTTTTAAAACTTTTGCTCATTCGTATTATGATCAAATGGTAGTTACTTCCAAGGGAGAAATTGGGCTTGGTACATCTACTCCAAATAGAGCTATACATGTTTATAAAGTTGCTGGAGATAATGCAGAAATTGATATTCAAAGTGTTTCTGGAGAAGGAAATCATTGGGGCATATATAATGAAAGAGATAATGCTAATAATGATCTCGATAATAGTTTGAGATTTTGGAACGATGATAATAATGTATTAACTTTGCAATCCAATGGAGGTGTAAAAATTGATGAGCTTAGTGGTGGAGCATCTAATCGTTGTTTGTATGTAAATGCAAATGGTGTAATAGGCGCAAGTACAGGTGATTGTGGATCCTTTTCTGATAATATATTATCAATTGCTTGTAATCCAGGAGGTACACAAGACATTCCTGAGAAGGCCTTACAAATCGGAGATGCTTCATATATATATGATAGTTCTTGTCCCAACACTGGGGAAGTAGTTGATACAGGAACAGTAATGCAAACATTACATATTCAGTCAGGAGAGGCAATTGATATAAATGCTACAGGGGAGCTTAGATTAAAAGTTGGTAATAATTATGGAATAAAAATTTCAGGTGATGGAAAAGTGACTTTGGGTGGATGGTTGTTATCTACTCCAAAGACATCTTATACTCAAACTTATAATTATTTGGTAGGAGGAGCAGCGGCAGGTATTCAGGGAAATTTAAATAATTCCACTATTGAATTTGGTTTTTTTGGTAGAACTGGTAATACGGAAGGCTTAGAATCCGTAAACGCTACTTATGGTGGAGTAGGTAGAAGATTAAGATCTTCAACTGGTCAATATGCTTATTCAGGTATTTATGGATATTCCAAAGGAGATAATAGTTCATTTTCATATGGAGTTGAGGGAGTCTCTGAATCTGGTACTGCTCTAAGAGGTTATTCTAAGGGAACCGGTAATATTTTGGTTTTGGACTCTGTCAATTTTGTAGGTGGACATGCTTTAGTAGTAGATACGAATGGAATAATAAATACAAGTGGAAAAATAAAAATATCTGAAGGTACTACTGAATATTCAGAAATAGATACAGAGTCAACAGGGCTTATGAAAATATCTACTCCAAATGGAGTTGGTAATTCTGTACAAATATCATCAGGTGTAAACACAGGCAATTCAATATCCGAAGCAATTACATTAAAAACAAATCAAACAATTGGTAGTACAGATGAGTTGTTGCAAATAACAAATAATGCAACAAATTTATTTACTGTTTTGGGAAATGGAAATGTTGGAATAGGGACTACAGTTCCAGGGGCAAATTTACATATAAAAACTGCTTCTGGTAATGCAGAAATAGATGTTCAAAGTGGAAGCAGTCCAAAATGGGGAATATATCAAGATGATGGCTATGATGATTTGAGATTTTGGAATGTTGACAATAGGATGACTATTACAAATGAGGGAAATGTAGGAATAGGTACTACTGCTCCATCCGTAAAGTTGGATATAAATGGAGATGTACATGTTTCTAGTGATATTTCTACTAATAGGGCCTATGTAACACAAGAAATAATAGCTGGTAATGTTAGTGAATCAAATGGTGCCTCTTTTAGATCCCCTGCTTTGCGTGTTCCTCAACAATTTTGTGTTGAGCTTAGAGTAAATTCGAGGATAAGTTTTTCTGGATGTACTATGAGCATGCATTATGATTTATATACTGATGCAAGAGTAAATATTAGCGGAAGTTATTTTAGTGTACGTAATAATGAAGAGTCAGCAAATAGATATTGTCAGGAATTGGGATATACAGGAGCTTATGAATGGGACTATGACCCAAATAGTAATCTTCAATTTTCTGCATCTTTATCTTGGCAAGATAAAAAATGGAACATTTACACTTTGGGTCAAGGGTATGCACATCGTAATATCAATATAGGATGCTATTAGTATAAAAAATAATAATATATTAAATTAATAAATTTATTTATATATATGAAAAAAATATTTATTGCAACAATTTTATTAGTATCTATATTTTCTTTTAGATTTGTTTTTTCTGAAGATCGTGCTTCAGAAATAATAGATAATAAGCCAGTAGAAGATGATGGAGATGTTTGTAAAGGGCAGATAGATGATATAGATGGTCGATGCCTTCGAGAAAATGAAATATCTAGAAGAGAGGCAATAAACATGAATAATATTTTAAAAATTGTTAATTCCTTTGACTCCACAAAGAACAACACTATTCCAAATTTTAGTTATTTATCTGATACTACAAAAAACAAATTAATAGAAAAATTATCTGGTTATTATGATAAAAATAGTCATATCAGCACTACAACAATAGAGAGCATTCCTCGTAGTGAAAGAGATTTGTTTTTTAGGGATGCTTATGTACCATATATTTCACTATTAAAATCAATAAGTATTTTTAGTTCATATAATAATTTAGGATCATCTATTCAGGGTATGATTACATTATTAAATTCTACGGAATTATATATTCAAAATAGTGATATAAATGTATCCCAATTTACAACTCAAATTCAAAGTGCAAGATCTCAGCTACAAGGATATATAAGCTCAATAAATTCTGATATTGGTGCTCTGTATACAACTATATATAGTTTTGATAAAGATAATCCTGATAGTTTTTCTGGTTTTATAGATTCGTCAACTGGTAATAGAAATACTTTGAATGATAGAAGTGCTACTTATTTTTCTGTAAAAGATAATATAATTAACTTAGCAGTAGATGCAATTAGAGCGGTAGAAATTGCCTACAATGGAAATTCTAGTATAGTAGCTTCACCAAATTTGATATATAGCGATGGAACCAGTGTTTCCAAAGTTACTATTACTGTAAAAAATACATTAAAAAATCCAATAGTAAATAGACAGGTAAATTTGACCTCTACAAGCCAAGGAGTTTCTATTAATCCTGCAAGCGGATATACAAATGCTAGCGGTGTTGTGGAATTTAGTATTACAAGTAATGTATCCGGATATATAAATTTGAAGGCAACTATTGAAGGTGAAACCTTGGAATTATTGGGTTCAAATATTATAAATGTTTGGTCTCTTGAACACAAAGGATGTGCAGATACAGGTGGAGTATGGACTGGGGAAACGTGTATTTGTCAAAAAGATTATGAATGGGTTCCAAAAGATCTTAAGTGTGTAAGTTCGGCACAACTGGGATGTGAAAAAACTGGTGGAATCTGGGAAGGTAAAGTTTGTACTTGTCCAAAAGGATATACCTGGATTGAAAAAGATCTTAAGTGTATAAATTTGGCACAACTTGGATGTGAGAGTACTGGTGGCACTTGGATTGGTAGCATTGGTGGTGGTATGGATGAAGGTGGCAGTGCAGGTACTTGTACTTGTCCAAAAGGATATACTTGGATTGAAAAAGATCTTAAGTGTATAAGTTTGGCACAACTTGGATGTGAGAGTACCGGTGGTACTTGGAAAGAAAGCATATGTTCTTGTCCATCTGGATATACTTGGGATGAAAAAAATCTTAAATGTATAACGCTAGCACAATCAGGATGTGAAAGTACTGGTGGTAAATGGGATGGTAAAATTTGTACGTGTCCAGGTGGATATACTTGGAGTGCAAGTAAATTGCAATGTATAACACTAGCACAATTTGGATGTGAGAGTACTGGTGGTAAATGGGATGGTAAAATTTGTACGTGTCCAGGTGGATATACTTGGAGTGCAAGTAAATTGCAATGTATAACACTAGCACAATTTGGATGTGAGAGTACTGGTGGTAAATGGGATG
>JAQUXC010000001.1:87365-168007 GCA_028692545.1 Patescibacteria group bacterium
GTAAAATTTGTACGTGTCCAGGTGGATATACTTGGAGTGCAAGTAAATTGCAATGTATAACACTAGCACAATTTGGATGTGAGAGTACTGGTGGTACTTGGAAAGATAATGCTTGTGCATGTCCATCTGGATATACTTGGGATATTAATAGTTTAAAATGTATATTATCAGGTGGGTCAACTACACCAGAAGATGCTTGTAATAAAGAAGGTGGGGTATGGGATAAAGAAAAAAATACTTGCATATGTCCAGATAAACTTATTTGGGATGAAAAAGAATTAAAGTGTCTAGAACCTTCTTTTGGTATTACTGAAGAAATATGTATAAAAGGTGGTGGAGTATGGGATGGTAAAATTTGTACATGTAAAGAAGGATTTATTTGGGATGAAAAAGAATTAAAGTGTCTAGAACCTTCTTTTGGTATTACTGAAGAAATATGTATAAAGGGTGGTGGAGTATGGGATGGTAAAATTTGTACATGTAAAGAAGGATTTATTTGGGATGAAAAAGAATTAAAATGTATTGAGAAATAATAATTAAATTTTTTAAATAACAATATGGATATAAATGATTCAACCAACATAGTTATCAAAAAGAAAAAGAGTGATATACCTTATTTATTTTTAGCTTTATTCTTTATGATTACTTGTGTTATCTTTGTAGAGAGTTTGAGAAAAAATAGTTTGAATAATAGAAATAATGAATTGTTAAATAGAAATAAAGCAGGTCTTAATATAGATATGAATAAAACAATAGAAAATCCTACAACAGAAGATTTGCAAGAAATGATAAACAAAATTCAAAATAGTGACGCTTTTTGATTTTTGTGAGTTATAAATAATTTTATAATAAAGATGAAAAAGAAGACAATTTTATTTGCAGTCGTTATATTTTTGATATTAGTTATCTTTGTTTTTTTTATTTATTTTTTAAAACAAAAGGAAATCATATCAAATCAATCATCCAAAGAAAAATATCCAGAGCTTATGATAGATAAAAACAACGTTATAAATAATCCGACGAAAGAGGATATAAAAGATCTTGTAAATGATATAAAGAAACAAAATAAATCATTTGATAGTTTAGAAGATTAATATAATTTTAAAAAATCCAGTTATGTACATGATATGGTATCATGTCGTAGACTGGATAAGGCAAAAATATGTTTAAATTTTTTAAAAAAGAGAAATATGAAATGGGACTTTTTGAGCTTAGTTTAGCTTTATTATTTTTTGTAATATTTGCTATGTTTTTAAATCAAAAACCATTTCTAAATAATGACATGGTTTCTACAGAATTTGGTGGTTTACCCAAAGTTGGTATAGAAAAAAATGTATTTGTAGAAAGCCCCACTCATGAAGATATTGTTGATTTAATAAAGAATATAGAAGAATATAATAATTTTATAAAAGAAGATGAATTAGTTGATGATAATATGGATGTAGAGTTTAGGTATATTTTAGAGAATTTAAAATTTAAAATTTAATTTAAATATATGAAAAAAGTATTTATTATTTTATTTGTGTTATTTTCGTCTGTTTTTTTTACAAAATCTGTATTTTCTCAATCAGATAGTGCTCATATATCAGATAGTGCACATATATCAGATTTAGAAACAACTGTTCAAAATCAAAGATATAAAAATAGTTTGAATAATATAAATAGTATATTTTCAAAAGAGAGGCAAAATTTAGATTTAAATTGGAGTCGCATACCTGTAGGATATAGAACATATATTAAGTCTGAAATGTATAGATATAATCAAGAACTAAGTTCTATAATAGAGGATTTGAACAAAGGCATGGAAACTGAAAATATCAATAATGTTTTTGTAAGATATAAACAATTAAGGAGATCTTCTAATTTATTATCAAACTATAATAGTATTTCAAATGCTATAGAACTTAATTATATAGTTATAAATACTGTAAAGATATATATAAATAAAAATGGATTAAATCAGAATTTAATTAGTAGTTTGAATAATGTTGGGACTCAATTGGATAATATTGTATATAATATTGAACAATCTTTATCTAATATAAATTCAATAAATTTTGAAAATATAAATAATACTGAGGTAATTTTAAATTCTATGAAAACTGATTATTTAAGTTTAAAAAATAGTTACGAAAGTGTAAGTAATTCTCTTTTGAATACTGTAGAAGTTGTATTAGAACAAGCACAATAAAATATAAATGAAATTTAGAAAATGTTACAAGTTATTTTTATTTTGTTGCCTTATTTTAGGTAGTACTTTTTTATTTTTGAGTTTTGTAAAAAATAGTGTATTTGCAGAAGATGATATACAGAATAATTTTGGTGGTTGGTCTTGGAGTTCTAATTTTGGTTGGAATTCAGAAAATTGTAATAATAGATATTTTAGTGGCTATCAAGATTATTGTGGAATTAAAAATGATAATATTATTTTGGATATAGGTTTTGATGGTAATGATGTTGATTTTGATACATTGGAAGTAAAAGACAATTCCAAGGAGAATAATACGATCAAAATAATTGGTACAACTATTAATAATATAAAAAATAGAACAGGAAAATCAAATTTCAACAAGTCATTTGAGTTTATTTCTGGCACGAATATTATAACATTTGATAATCCTTCATCATCTTTAGTTTTGCCAAACACAGTGACTATAAGTTTTTGGTTGAAGTCAGGTCCAAAAACTCAAAGAGAAGGTCTATTTTTATTGGGAAATGATGGAATATTAACTTCTGGTTCGAATCAGAGATCACTTTCATGGATAATTAATTTATCAAATAAAATAGAAATTAGTAATGTTTTTGATTGGAATAATCAATGGAACTATTATACTATTGTAAGAAATGGACAAAATGTGAAAGCTTATAGAAATGGACAGTATATAGGTATGGCAAATTTTACTCAAGCTACGTCAGGTGAGAATCTATATAGAATAGGTCAGGCTGTTTGTAATGGATGTGGTGGGACACTTAACTTCAATGGTCAAATAGATGAAATTAGGATTTATAATTCTATTTTGAGTTTGGATGAAATTATTCATAATAAATTGCATAATTCAAATTATTATTTAGATATAGACAATATCACCGGAAGAATAATGGGTTGGGTTTGGTCTAGTAGTCTGGGATGGATTTGTTTTGGAGATACTTGTTCTGATTATGGATCACCACCATATGGAAATCTTTCAGATACGATACTGCATTGGTCACCAAATCAAGGAAATGGTATTTATCCACATATGATAACTGGTTGGGCGAAAGCAATAAGTTTTGACGATTCTTATCAGGAACAATTTAAAGATACAGGATGGATTGCTTTGCGAGGACCAGAAATATTTCCACTCGGTAAAAATTATAAAAATTGTGTGAGTTGTAGTGTAAGAGATGAAGATAATGGTCTTGTTGCTTATTTTAAATTTGATGAAGATATAGGTGATGTAGCATCAGATTCATCTGGAAATAATAATAATGGTTTATTACAACAATTTATAGATGAGAGATGGAATGAAGATGGTAAAATAAATAATTGCCTCTATTTTGATAAAGAAAAAAATGTTGTTAGAACTCCTGAAATTTCTTTATCTACTAGTATTACAATATCTTGGTGGTCTAAGCAAGATGTACCAAAAGATAGTGGAATTTTTTATCTTTCATCTTTTGGTAATCAGGGTGGAATATATAGTGCAGAAGATGGATTATTTCTTTGGAGAATAAAAAATTCTAATGAAATAAAAATGCCCGTAAAGTTTTTTCTCTTTGATAGTAATTGGCATAATTATGTTGCCGTTAGAACTAATGAATTGGTAAAAATTTATAGAGATGGCAAATTCATAGCTGAAGATAGATTTGAAAATAATGAAGAACAAACATTAACATCTATTGGATATACTAAGACAGAAGGAGGAGATTTGTTTTTTAATGGTTTTATGGACCATGTAAAAATTTATAACAGATCGTTAACAGAAGATGAGGTTTTATATTCTTATAATTATCCAGAAAATAGATTTTGTTCTGCATGTTTTAATGAATTAGATGAAAATTTAAATAATATTTGTTATGAGTGTTCATTGTGTAATACATCACAAGATGATGGTGATATATGTGCTGAGTGTTCTTCTTGTAGACAATATGGTTTAGCTTTTGATTCTGGTACTGCAAATATAAAAGGTTATACTTGGGGTGGTTTTAACGTTGATTCTGAACTGAGTGGAGTTGGATGGACAAAATTTTCTCCAAATTTTGCAGCAGGGTTATATAGATCTTATATTTCTACAAAATATGGAAATATATATAGTAGATCTAATATTGGATCTGATTATACGGTAATTCCCCCTCTTGGATATTTTAATTCTACTTACATGATTCAGGCCAATGGTCATATAATAAACTGGGTTAGTGAAGGAATATCAACAACTACTCAGGGTAGTTTATTTTATGATTACAATACAGAAGAACCATGGATGAGTTATTATGATAGTCCAAGTGGCTTTATATCACCTGTGTATGATTATCCAAATAAGATAAATGATTATGGTAATATTTTGGGTAATTTGGATTATGAGGGATTGAAAAAAGGTATTTATGGAAATGTTATAAATAATATGCCAAACGAAGGAGTAGAAGATTATAATGTTTGTTTGGGTGGTAAAATATATTATACAAAACCAGAAACCGGCGAATATAAATTAAATGTAAAAGTTTCTGGTAGTGAAATTTCTTACTTATTTAATAATTGTGATAATGGTTCAGGAGTGATTATAGTAGATGGAGACTTGGTAATAAATGGAGATTTGAAATACGATGAGAGCATCGTAGAATCAAATAATAAAGAATTAGCATCTATAGCATGGATTATAAAAGGTGATTTGTATATAAATGGAGAGGTTTCTGATCTTGCAGGTACGTTTATTGTGTTGGGTAATGAAGACGTCACAGAATGTGGTTCTGATTTAGGGAATCCTGTACCAAAGTGTGGTACTATATATACAGGATCTTCTGCTAATCAATTAGTAATTTCAGGACAGATATTAGCAAAGAATTTTCAACTTGAAAGAACATTTAGAAGTAGTTTAAGAGAACCATCTGAGATAATTATTTATGATGGAAGAAATATAATTAATCCCCCACCTGGATTAGGGGATATAATAAAATCTTTACCTAGATGGGATCAGATAGCACCTTATTAATGATGAATGATAAATTTTGAATGATGAGTGACGGATGAATTCAAAATTTGTAATTTTAAAATTAAATTTATGGGTTTGTTTAGTGCAAAAAAGGAAGATTTTTTAGGTGTTGACATAGGAACATCTAGTATTAAGATTGTTCAACTTGCAAATGATAATAATAAAGCTAGATTAGTAACCTATGGTATGGCAGAAGTAAATTTTGATATTTTAAGAAATAAAAATCAAGAAAATGTTAATTTAATGGTATCTAATTTAAAAAATCTGTTAGCAAAATCTAGAGTATCCTCAAAAAATTGTTCAGCAGCTCTTCCCACATTTTCAGTTTTTAGCTCTGTTATAAGTTTACCAGTAATGAATAAAATTGATTTAGATTCTGCTGTTAAATGGGAAGCTAAAAAATTTATACCATTTCCTATTGAAGATATGATATTGGATTGGAAAATTATAGACAATGGAGATATGAATATAAATAGTGTTGAAAAATCAAGTACAACTGTAGATGAAAATATTATAAAAACAAAATCAAAATTTAATAGAGTTTTACTTACAGCAGCTCCAAAAAATTTGGTAGCTATTTATGTAGATGTTTTTAAAAAAGTAGGTTTAAATTTGTGTAGTTTGGAAGTGGAATCTTTTGCTATGGCAAGAGCACTTATGGATACAAATAGTAATTCTACTATGATTGTTGATATTGGATCTATAACAACAGACGTTTGTGTTGTCGAAAATGATTTACCAGTATTGAATAGAAGTATAGAAGTTGGTGGACGTATAATAACTCAGAGCATTGCAAAGAGTTTAAATATTAATTTTGAAAGAGCAGAACAGTTTAAGCAAGATTTTGGTTTAGTTGCGAGCTCAGAAGAAAGCAGTAATATTCCAAAAACTATAGAAGAAACATTATCTCCAATGATTAATGAAATAAAATATGTTTTTGATTTATACAAAAGACAGGGTAAAGGTAATGTTGATAAGGTTATATTATCTGGAGGATCTGCCTATTTGCCAAATTTGGTTGACTATCTAAGCAAAGTATTAAATACGTCTGTTTATATAGGTGATTCTTGGCATAAGGTAATGTATCCAAAAGAATTAAAACCAATTTTAGATGAAATAGGTCCAAGATTTTCAGTAGCTATTGGCTTAGGATTGAGAAATATAATATAATTAAAATATGCCTGATATAAATTTATTACCAGAAGATTTAAAAAAGAAAAATAATAATTCTTTCAAAAAGAAGAATGATTTTAATTCTAGGGAAGTTGAGTTTACTTCTGGTGTATCACTCAAAAAGGATAGTGAAGATGATGAAATAGATGCTGTAGATAAATTGTTTAGTTGGATGAAACCGAAAATGGATGAAAAAAATAATACTAATTTAGGAAGTGTAAATATTCCACAAAAACAAAATTTAATAAATAATAAAGTGCCAGAAATTCAAGAAAGGCCTTACACAATAAAATCAGATAAATTAAAAAAGGACAAAATAGTAAAAGTAAAAGAGAATAAGAGAAATTTTTTTTCTAAATTATTTTCACAAAAACAAAAAAACAAAAATATTAAAAATATAAAAAAGGAAATTCCAATAAATGATAACAAAAAAAATTATTTAGGTTCAAATAATTTTATAAATGAGAAAACTTTTAATTCAGATGGAAATTTATCGATTAACAAACCTTTGGTGGGTGGAGTAAAATCAAGTAATATTTCAAATATTTCTACACAAAAAATATCTAATGATTCTAATATACAAAAAAATATAGTGTCTGATATACAATTAAAAAATATAGTAAATACTAAAGATATTAGCGAATCAAAAATCAACAACAAAGTTATTACAAACAATAAAAAAGAAAGTCCAAATTCACCTAAAAAATCTAAATTTAGTCTAAAAAGTATATTTTCAAGTAAGAAAAAAAATAAAAATTTTTCAATGCTAGATCAAAACAATGATTTGGGGGTTAATCTATTGCCAGAAGGTATCAATACTCCTAGTGCTAAAAATTTAATTTTTGTTTTATTGTCTACATTTATTGTGTCATGTATGATTGTTGTGGTTGCATATTTTGCTTTAAATATTTATGAGATTAAGTTGGTTGATAAATATAAAGATATAAATGTGGAAGCAGGTAGTTATAAATCAAGTTTAGATTCCTATGATACCCTTATATCTGAAATACAATCTTGGCAAACAAAGATTGATAAAATAAGAACACTATTTAGTCATCATGTATATTGGACTAAATTTTTTGAAACTGTAGAGGCAAATACTTTGTCAGATATAATATTTTCTAGTTTTACTGGTAGTGTGAATGGTAATTTGACTTTGAATGCTCAAGCTCCAAATTATGAAACTGTTGTTAAGCAGTGGAATTATTGGAATGGTGCAGATAAATTTGTTGATAAGGTAATTATAAGTGGAGCGTCTTTATCATCAAATGGTACATCTCAAATAGTTAATTTTTCCGTTACTTTTGATTTTGTAGATAATATTTTTTATAAGACGGATAAATTAGAAGAAAATAAACAAAATGAATAATATGTTAGATCAGAATAATAAAATTGATAATACTAATTTTAATTCAAATGTTAGTACTGACGTCTCTAAAGAACTTAGAGAAGTTCCTAAATATTTGTCAAATATTTTTAAACATTTAAAATTTTTAATTTTAATAGAAATAGTTTTGGTTTTGGTAATTGGTTATATTTTTTTAATCAGAAATAAAGTTAGCTCTATAAAAGAGATAAATAGTCTTATTATAGAGAAACAAAATGAAGTTAATAATTTATTAAATTATAAATCAAAATCTGAAGAATTATCAAAAAAATATGAGGAATTAAAAAAATCAAAAGATAATGATATAGAAAAAATAAAAGAAGTTTTGCCATCTGAATCAGATTTACCGGGTATTATGGCTCAAGTAGAGGCATTAGTAAAGGAAAATGGTTTAGAGCTTGGTAGTATATCCTTATCTGCTTTAGAAGAAAATGAATTACCTAAAGAAGATACTAAAAAAAATGTTGTTAAGGGTATTTCAAAGAAAAATGTAGATAGTGATATGTCTGGTATAAAAGAGGTGAATGTTGCTATATTTGTTTTTGGTAGTAATGGAGGATATGACAAAATAAAGAGTTTTCTTAGTGCACTTGAAAATCATATAAGACTTATAGATATTGTGTCATTTAATTTTGATGAAAAAATGAGTTCTTATTCAATTAATTTTAAAACTTATTATTTAAGCAATGAAAAATAATTATTTTGATAAAAAATTAGTAGTTTTGTTTATTATAATGTTGGTTATGGTGTCTTTTATGTTTTATTTTTTAAAAACAAACTCATTACAGACTGAAAACATACAAACAGAAAGTGCACATAATGTAAATAATATAGATATACTTGAAGCAAAGAAAAATGCTATCAACAAACTTCTTGATGATATAGATAAATCATTTGATGAAGATTTGGAAAATTTTTTGAATGATATGCGTTCTTATGTAAATTTGCCTTTGAAAGCTGATAAAGTTGGAAATGATTATCCTTTTGGTAATTATATAGATACAAATGAAAAAAATATTCAAGATGAAACAAATAAAAAAGATTGATTATGCAAGTAGATTACAATGATAAAATTTTTAATAAAATACAAGAATTATCTTCTATAACAAAAGATAAGCTTGAGTTTTTGAAAAAAAAGTTAGTTGAAGAAAATCAAAATATAGATAGTATTATAAAAAAATATTATTTGATAGATTTGGAAAATTATGCACAAATAAAAGCTACTGTTATAGGTATGCCTTATAAAAATTTATTAGATGAAAAGGTAAATGCTGAAGCTTTAAAACTATTACCAATAAATCTTTCTGCTAATTATAAAATGGTTATTTTTAACAAGAGAGACAAGGTATTGGATGTAGGATTAGTTGATCCTGAGGATTTTAGCGCAATAGAAGCAGTAGAATTTTTAGCACACAAAAATAATTATAAATTAAAATATTATCTTATTTCAGAAGAAAGTTTTAATTCTGTATTCAAAAAAACTGAAAATATTAAACAACAAGTAAACGAAGCTTTGGATTATGCAAAAGAAGAATTTGAAGAAATTGTAGATGAGTCTCAGTTTGATGAAGAAAATTTAGGTGACATTATCAAAACAGCTCCTGTTACAAAAATTATATCTGTGCTTTTAAAACATGCTGTAGAGGGAAGAGCTTCTGATATACATATTGAACCAGTATCTGAAAAATCAATTATAAGATTTAGAATAGATGGGAAATTACACAATTCAATAGTTTTACCAATTTACATACACAATGCACTTATAGCAAGAGTAAAGGTAATGGCTAATATGAAAATAGATGAAACTAGAATTCCTCAAGATGGAAGAATCAGAGTTGCAATGAAAAGAGGTAAAGATGTAAAAAAAATAGATTTTAGAGTATCTACATTGCCACTTATAGACTACGAGAAAGTAGTTATGAGAATTTTGAGTACTCCAGAAAAAGTTCCAGAATTTGAGGAATTGGGATTCTTTGGAAATTCAAAAAGAATGATAGAAGAAGCTATCAGCAAACCAAATGGTATGATTTTGGTAACAGGACCTACTGGTAGTGGTAAATCTTTTACATTATTTACTGCTCTAAATAAGATTAATTCTGAGTTAATAAATATTTGTACATTAGAAGATCCAGTTGAGTATAATATTAAAGGAATCAATCAATCACAAGTAAGGCCAGAGGTAAATTATACTTTTGCATCAGGTCTTAGGTCTCTACTTAGACAAGATCCAGATGTTATAATGGTGGGAGAAATTAGAGATAGTGAAACAGCAAAACTTGCTGTGCATGCTGCCCTTACTGGTCATTTGGTTTTTTCAACGCTTCATACAAATGATGCAATAGGTGCAATACCGAGACTTATTGATATGAAAATAGAACCATTTCTTTTGTCATCTACCTTGAATTTAGTTTTTGCACAGAGGCTAGTAAGAAGAATTTGTGATAATTGTAAAGAAGAAATGATCCTTTCTGATATATTAAAAGAACAAATATCATCCTCTATTAATGATTTACCTGAGTCTGCTTTTTATGGTAATGTTAAGAAAGGAGATGTTATAAAATTCTACCATGGTAAGGGTTGTAATCGTTGTGGTGGAACTGGGTATAAAGGCAGAATAGCTATAAATGAAGTTTTTGTACCAAATAGAGCCTTGAAAGATGTTATCAATGATGGTAATGACATGGGAAAATTTCAAGATGAATTAAAAAAACAAGGATATATAAATATGATGCAAGATGGTCTTATAAAAGTTTTAAGTGGTATGACGACGTTGGAAGAAGTTTTGCGAGCTACAAAAGAATTTTAAATTTAACTAAAAAATATGTCTGATGCAAATAAAAAAATATTAATAGCAGAAGATGATCCATTTTTATCTGGCATGTATTCAGAAAAACTTGAATTAGAGAATTTTAATGTTATATTAGCAGTTGATGGAGTTGAAGCGATAGATAAAATGAAAATATATAAACCAGATTTAGTTTTATTAGATCTTCTTATGCCAAAGAAGGATGGTTTTGAAGTTTTAAGTGAAAAATTATTAGATGATAGTATAAAAGATATACCAGTTATAGTCCTTACGAATTTGTCACAAAAGGAACAAATTAAAAAATGTTATGATTTAGGCGCAAAAGATTTTTTGATAAAAGCATATTTTGTACCATCTGAAGTTATTAAGAAAATAAGAACAATAATAGAATAGTTATTATGCCATCAATAGATAAGTTACATTTAAATGAGCTTATAAATCAAGCTCTAAAAGAGAATGCTATTTCTCTTTCTTTTAATATTAGTAGTTATCCTATTATGAAAATAAGAGATAATTTAAAGATATTAGAAGATGCTCCAATTTTAACAAAAGAATTTTTGGAGACAATAATGGATTCTATTTTAAATGATACTCAAAAAGAGATTTTAAAAAAAGAAAAAGAACTTACTATGGGTTATGATTGGTCAAATGATGTAAGATTAATAGTAAATTTTTTTTATCAGAGGGGTTCTTTGTCTATTACTATAAAAATAGTACCAGCAGTTTTTAGAGATATTACAGAATTAAATTTACCAAATGTAGTAAATGATATAGTAAAAATGAAATCAGGACTTATTATTATATGTGGACCAGTGTCATCCGGAAGAACAACTACAATTTCATCAATATTAGAATATCTTAATAAAAATACTGATAATAGAATAGTTACAATTGAATGTCCAATAGAGAGACAATTTATTAATAAAAAAAGTATTATTCAACAAAGAGAAATTGGTAGAGATGTAGACTCTATAGCAGACGGTCTAAATGATGTAATAGATGAAGATGTAAATATTGTTTATGTCGCAAAAATTAGTTCCAAAGAAGATGTAAAAGCTATGTTGCAAGTTGCAAATTCTGGGAAATTGGTTTTTGTGATTATGGATTTGGATTCTATAGTTTCTGTTTTAAATCAGATATATGGTAGTTTTGAATTATCGGAAAAAGATTGGGCCAGAAGTCTTTTGGTAGAATCACTGAGAGTTATAATCAATCAGAGATTAATACCAAGATCAGGTGGTGGAGAAATTCTTGCTTCTGAAGTTTTTACTATGACATCTACAAGTTATGCTATGGTAAAATCTGGAAATTTTGATCAAATAAAATCAATAATGCAAACATCAAGACAAGATAATATGCAAGATTTAGATACGGTTTTAAAGACAATGGTTCAAAATGGTATTATCGAATTAGAAAATGCAAAAAAATATTCAAATAATCCAGAAGTTTTTAAATAATATATATGCCAAAATTTAATTATAAAGCTTTAGATATAAACGGAAATGTAATCAATGGAATTGTAGATGCTCCTTCTCAGGAATTAGCAAGTACTGCCTTGATAGATAAAAGTTTCAAAATTATTGATTTGGAAGAATCAAAGGGTTTGGTAAATTTTAATTTTAAGGCATTGTCTATATTTAATGGAATTAGTAAAAAGGATTTGGTTATTTTTTCTAGACAATTAGCTGTTATGATATCAGCAACAGTTCCTATAATACAAGCACTTCGTGGTATTACAAAACAGACAACTAATCAAGCTCTTAGTAGAAATGTTGAACAAATAGCAGATGATGTAGATGGTGGTATGAAATTATCAGATGCTATGAGTAAACATGCTATTTTTGATAATTTTTTTGTTAGCATGATTGCAGCAGGAGAGAGTTCTGGTAGATTAGACGAGGTTTTGAACTATTTAGCAGATGAGGTAGAAAAAAGTTATGACCTCTCTGCAAAAATAAAAGGAGCTATGATATATCCTATATTTATTATAAGCGGTTTGCTACTAGTCGGTATTGCTGCAATGATTTTTATAATTCCAAATCTTACGGAAATGTTGCAAGCATCAGGCGCTGTGTTGCCTCTTCCTACTAGAGTTCTTATATTTATAAGCGATTCACTTAGAAAATATTATATATTAATAATATTATTTGTTGCTGTATTTGTTTTTGGATTAATTTATTCTATAAAGAAAACAGAACTCGGTAACAAAATATTCAATATAATAAAAATAAAATTTCCTGTTTTTGGAAAACTTTTTAAAAACATATATTTGGTAAGATTTTCTAGTACGCTATCAAGTCTTATTTCAGCAGGCGTACCACTCACAGAAGCACTTAGAATTACAGGAAATGTTGTAGGAAATTACAATTACAAAAAAGTAATAAATGAAGCTGTAAAAAAAGTAGAAGATGGATACTCCATTGCTTATGTTTTTTCAGAAAGTAATTTGTTTCCACCGATGCTTTCTCAGATGTTGAAAGTTGGAGAAAAAACAGGAAGATTGAATATAGTACTTGATAAATTATCGGGATTTTATGCTAGAGAAGTTTCAAATATGGTAGGAAATCTTACAGCACTTATTGAACCACTTATAATGGTGATAATAGGTCTTGGAGTTGGTGGAATGGTAGCAGCTATTATAATGCCTATGTATAATATGGCAAATACATTTTAGTAAAATATGTTTTGTTGATATTAATTTTGTGATATAATAATAACAGTTATAAATGGATTTAGTAAGATTTCCACAGTCTTACAATAAATCATATATATAATAAAATTTAAAAAATTATCGAGCTTAGCTCGAGAAAAGAAAGGGATAAAGTGATGAATAAAAAAGGTTTTACATTAATAGAACTTTTGGTCGTCATAGCTATTATTGGTCTTCTTTCCACATTAGCAGTATTTTCTTTGAATTCTGCTAGAACAAAGGCAAGAGACGCAAAAAGAATATCTGATATGAAAATGCTTGGAACAGCAATGGAAATGTATGCTACAGAAGGGGGTACTTATGTAGGTTCTTTAGGTACCACTACTACTGGTGGTGATCTTTTACATGAATTGGGAAGTATTCAGTATGGGGGAGAATCTTTATTGGATTTATCAGTTTTAAAAGATCCTTCTAGTCCAACTGATGCATGTACAAGTGGTTCAGATGCTGCATGTAATTATGCTGTAAGAATTGTTCCTACGGCAAGCACCTATCAAATTTGTTTTTATTTAGAGAAAGGTGCTGCAAGTTTTGGATATGGTCCACATAAATTGATTCAAGGTGGAGGAATGTCAACAGGTTGTGATTAAGGTTAAAGAATTTTTTTTAAAATCCCTATCAGTTTTTATTTGATAGGGATTTTTTTTATATATAATTATTTGTCTATTATTTTTTATTTTGATTAATTTTTTTATTTTTGATATAATAAATCTATTATTATTATAAATAAATATATGTTAAAGAGTTACAAAAAAGGTTTTACATTAATAGAACTTTTGGTCGTCATAGCTATTATTGGTCTTCTTTCCACATTAGCAGTATTTTCTTTGAATTCTGCTAGAACAAAGGCAAGAGACGCAAAAAGAATATCTGATATGAAAATGCTTTCAACAGCAATGGAAATGTATGCTACAGATGAAGGTTCTTATGATGATGCTATTACTTCATGTGAAAGTGGGTTATATACTTGCAGTGGTATATCTTACGGAGGAGCTCCTTTACTTGATTTAGTTACGTTGAAAGATCCATCTAATCCAACTATTCTTTGCAATGGTGAATTAGTACCATGTGAATATACATTTTTTTCTAATCCTGCAGTTTGGGATTGGTCTGTTTGTTTTGGTCTAGAAAAGCCGACTGGTAACCAAGGAAGTGGTTTGCATGCTATAGGTCCTGGTGGTAGTATTGTCAGTGTGGATGATAATAATATAGATGATTATTGTCGCGATGAATAATAAATTGAAATTCATATAAACAAAAAAGACTCATAAGAGTCTTTTTTGTTTATATAATAGTATGTTAATAAAAAATATATATTAGTGCTCTTATTAGCTATTTTTTATTAATCTATATAGATCAACTTCGAAGGACTTACTAGGAATTTCACCTCGCCACATATGGTGTCCCGACTAGGAATCGAACCTAGATTACAAGCTCCGCAAGCTGGCGTTCTATCCATTGAACTACCGGGACTATATTAGTAATTTTTATAAATATAACTATATCTTCAAAAACAATTTATTGCAAGTATTTATAATAATTAAAAAAGGTTAAAATAAAACCTTTTCTTTTATATAAATATATATTTTTAAAATTTTAACATTCTTGATAATAAATCAGATGTTGGCTCTTCTTCTCTTTCCAAATTTTCTTCTAAAAATGTTAATAGAATATCCCTTGTTTTTACAGGATTTTGATTTTTAAGTGGAATACTTAATCTGGTTTTGAATCCATTTTTTAATTCTAAATAGAGGTTTGATATTTCTGGTGGTTGATAAATTATAAAAAAATCTTTTATATTATTGTAGTGATAGAATTTTTCACCTATATCTATTCCAGCTTCTTTTATGCTTATTTCCATTTCTTGTGGATTTTTTCTGTTTTGCATTAATAATATTATTACTACCATTACCACAATAACCGCGAACAGAAAATTTATTGTAATTATAGAGTATATTACAAAAGTCGTAGCTATTACAAATAATAATATATACCACAATAAATTTCTATCATGTGGTTCAAACTCTGGAAAGTGCCACTGTGCTAATGTTTTACCTTTTTCTATTTTTTGTTCCATTTTTTTATCTTATATTATAAATTATACATTTTTATCATCTGATTGACAATGATATATTTCTTAGATATAATTTTAACACGTTTAATTTATTTTGTTATATTATATATGGAGAGGTGGCCGAGTGGCTGAAGGCACCACACTGCTAACGTGACGAGGTGTAAAAACCTCCGAGGGTTCGAATCCCTCCCTCTCCGCCAATCGGATTTTGGGGGCGAATTCAGAATTGCGGAATAGCCAATTTGGGCTTTAAACTGAATTTTCCTACCTTTTAAAATGAAGTTCGAGCCGATATCTTTCAGAAAAGATAAGATTTCAGAATAATTATTAGAATCTAGGAACTTTTTAGCTTGGCTACTACGGATTATGACTTTCTTCATCCGTTCGAGCCGATTATTTTCTAATGAACTAAAATCAGATATTTGTTCAGATATATCAATCTTCTTACTTACAAGAAAATTTTTCTTTTTTAAATATTCTTGATCATCAATTAATTCATTAATCTTCATATCTAGTAATTTATCCAATTTGTTTTCTAATTGGATTTTTTTAATATTTAAATCATTAATCAAAGCTTCATCTTCTGATTTTAGTTCATTTATTTGAGAATCTAATTCATTCAGCATATTATCTTTGTATTCTTTCGAAAGAGAAACTTTTTGTAATATCTCTTTTAATTGTTCAACAAGTAATTCTTCTCGGATATATTTTTCATCACAACTAGCTTTCTTTTTAGTACAACGATAATAAATATATCCTTTTTGCTTTTCAGCAGTAATAGAACAATCACAAGTTCCACATTTCATAAAACCAGTAAAAGAATAATTATGAATTTTCTTTCTTTTCTTTTTACCTCTGTTATTCATTACTGATTGAACTTGATCAAAAAGTTTCTGGGAAATAATCGGCTGATGAACGGCCGGATAGATTTCATTTTTAAATCTAATTACTCCATAGTAGATAGGATTATTTAACATTCGATGAATACAGGAAATAGACAAAACATTATTCCGATAGCTTCTTAGTCCTAGTTTTTGAAGTATTTTAGTAATTGATTTTAAAGTATGCTCACCACTAGCATAAAGTTCAAAAGCTTTTTTAACCAAAGGAGCTTTTTCTTTATCAATATCAATTCCTTTAGTTTGATGATTATTCAAATATCCAATAGGAGCAAAACTAGGCCATAGTCCTTTCCTTAACTTTTGTCTATTTCCACGTTTAATATTCTCACTTAAATTATCTACATAATATTTACTTTGTCCAAAAGCAATATTTAGCATAAATTTACCTTGGGGAGTATTATCAAACCAAAAACTAGGAAATTTAAGGTCTTTTAACTTTCCTGTATCTAGTAAATAGACTATTTTACCGCCATCAATACTATTTCTAGCTAATCTATCCGGATGCCAAGCTAAAATGCCGTCAGCAGTCCCTAATTCTATCATAGCTATCATTTCAGCGAACTTTGTTCGCCCTGGTTCTTTGGCAGTTTTAGCTTCCTGAAAGGAAGCTACGATTTCAAGTTTTTCTTTGGTGGCAAATTCTTTTAATTCAATAATCTGAGATTCAATACTTAATGCTTGTCTTTCTTCTCCTTCAGTTGATTTTCTAGTGTAAATTATGTATTTCATAAACTTGTTTTAAGATCGATGAGAAAAATTCCGCTTTTGGCAGTTCTTAAAAGGTAGGAAAATTCAGTTTAAAGCCCAAATTGGCTATTCCGCAATTCTGAATTCGCCCCCAAAATCCGATTGGCGGTGTGTTTTGGAAAATATCCGAACAGAAATGGCGGCGGCTGAGAATCTCCGCGGGGCAGCCGCCGCCAAATCCTCAAAAAACTAATCTGTCGCTTCCCAAAACTGCCAAAGAACCAGAATGGAAGATATCGGCTCGGACTTCATTTCGGTCAAAAGCGGAATTTTTCTCATCTTTAGATTTATCATACTACGTATTGTATTATAATACAATATTGCTTAATAAAGCAAGGAAGAGTAAAATTAAAACAAGTTTATGAACAAAATTTCTAAAAAATTAGGTCAAAACCTTAAAAAAATCCGTACTCAAAAAGGAATTTCTCAAGGAGACATTTCTCGTAAGTTAGATATGGACAGAGGTTATATTAGTCGTTTAGAAAATGGGATGAAGAATCCTACCCTTTCTACTATTCAAAAAATAGCTGATTTTTTAGATGTTAGTGTAAACGATTTAATGAAATAATATAAAAATATGAGCAATTGGTTAAAAAATATATATGAGACTTCTGTTGCTAAAAACATTATTGAAGCTAAAAATACTCGAGATTATCTAAGGAACAATACTAATTTAGAAGAAGTTGCTGGAAAAAAATCTATTGAATCCCTTGGTGATCCCAATAAAGTTTCTAAAAAATTAAAAAGAACTTGGTTTTGGCACGATTATGGTATTGCTTTTTATATTCCATTATTCTTTTCTGTATTATCCTTTGGTTTTCTAATTTTTTATATAAAAACCTATTTAGCTTTTATTGTTAGTATAGTTGTTTTTATTTTAGCAGTGATAATTACTGTCAAAATTATATATCAGAAGCAAAAAAAATATATAAAATGGTATAAATCTTTATCAAAAGAAGATATACAAAAAATGCTTGATATGTATCCCAAAAATGTAAAATATGAAGAGAAAATAATTAAATAACAAAAAAATATATGAACATTTACAAAATTAGTAAAAGTCAATTAATTACCTCCTGGATATTTGGAATATTATATGCATTAACAATCGCGATAATTTCAGATACAGAGTACATTTTAACTGCGACTTTAGCTATTCTAGTCCCTTATTTATTATTCTTTTACACTTTGGGGTGGAAACAAGTTAATAAAGATATTAAAAATACAAAAAAAGAAAATATAATTTACTGTAACGAATGTGGTCAAAAATTATTAGAGGATGCTAAATTTTGCAATAAATGTGGAAATACAATTAAGAAATAATTTTGAAAAATATGGTAGAAGAAAAAACCATAAAAGAAATATATAAGGAGGAAAATTATAAAATAGAAAATTTAGAAGAAAAAAATGAAGAAAATTTTTTCTCTTTCAAAGGAAGAATAACTAGGTTGACATACTTTATTAGATCTCTGGTACTATGGATACCTATGGTTATAATATACCTTTTAATAAAGGATGTGGATTTTATCTTTTCTGTATCAAGCTCACTTATCGGTTTTTTAAGTATGTGTATGTTGTTTTTATATATTTTGTTAATGATGCAAACTATCAAAAGATTACATGACACAAATAATAGTGGTTCTTATTGGTTAATATCTTTTATTCCTATAGCCTGTCATGTTCTAGGGATATATTTATTAGTCAAAGATGGTACAATTGGAGGAAACAAATATGGTCCAGACCCTAAAAACAGAAAAGAAGGTGAAATATATAATAAAGATGATAACTCAGAGATTAACAAAACTGAGCCTCAAGAAGATATAATAAAAGGAATTAAAAACAGATATATAATCTCTATTATATTTATACTAGTATTTCTGTTTTTCTTTATTATATTTTTAATTAAAACTATAAATGATTTTACTTGGGGATTGTTAATAATTGATCTCCTAATGTTTGGTTTTGTAATTTTTCTATTAGAACGTTTCGTTTCAATAAAAGAAGAATTAAATAATTGCAAAAAAGTAGATAAAAGCAACAAAACAAAATATTGTTCCAAATGTGGTAAAAAGATTTCTATTACTGATAAATTTTGCATTAAATGTGGAAATAAAATTAAATAATAATCTTAAATATATGCATTGTCCAAAATGCAATCACAAATTATCTAGTGGAAGTAAGTTCTGCACTCAATGCGGTAATGAAATAAAAATTATCGAAGAAACTTTAAAGGATAAAAAAGTAAGAGAAGAAAGAATAATATCCATAATATTTATATCAACACTCTTTATTCCTTTTATTATTTTTTTAGTCAAAATTATAAATAATTTTAATTGGGGAATCTTTATACTTGAACTTATTAACTTGTTATTTATAATTATTTGCTTGAAACACTTAATTTATACAGAAGATGAGACTGATGATTATAAAAATGAAAAAAAGTATTGGTATAATAAAAATATTTCTTATTATCCATTAACAACGATTATCATTTTTTATGGCTTTTTTATTCTTCTATCTGGTTTATTAAATTCAATGACCTTATTATTTCTTATCCCTTTACTCACAGCATACTTTTTATTTTGTTACCTTTTAAAACTTTGGAATCAATGGGATAATGAAATAAATAAAAATATTATTAAAAAATTATTTTCTTATTTAATTGCAATATCTTTTCTAATAATCTTAATTTTCATTGCTTTTCTAGGTAAATAGTTTTACTAAATAATCAAAAGTATATAAATAAAATAAAATTAAATAATAACTTTAAATATATGCATTGTCCAAAATGTGGTCATAAATTACCTAACAAAAGTCAATTTTGTACTCAATGTGGAAATAAAATTTTATCTGAAAAAAATTTAGAAAAAAAAGAAGAAAAAGAGCAAAACATTGAAGAAAAAACGAAAAATAATAAATTAAAAGGTATGGGTGGATGGCTATCTTTTTTTATTTTATCTCTGATTATTTCTAATGTCTTAACTATCATTGAAGGAGCTAAAGATATCTCTCTTATTTTAAGTTTTCCATATCTAGTAAGTTGGATGCCTTATTTTTTAATTCTTTTGGATGTCTTAATTTTTGGTAGTGTGATAGCATTTGGAGCTTATGCTATTTATTCATTTATAAAATTAAAACCCAACGCTGTTCATCTCGGAAAAATGTATTTAATTATAGTTTTTTTAAATAATGTAATGCCATTCATTTTTTCAGGCGAAACCATTTCTTATGATGAAGGTAGTGTCGTCTCTAGAGCTTTAGGTTATTGTATAACATGGTTTTTATATTTATCTTTATCAGAAAGAATCAAAAATACTTTTCCAAAGGAAAAAAGAAAAATAAAAAAAATTGATAAAATTTTATTTTTTATAGTCATAATAATAGCCCTGATTTTTAATATATTAACATCTTATATATTGTATAATAATGATGATACTTCAATGGAATATGACGAATTTGATTATAATATAGAAGAAATAGATAATTCTAAAGTAGAAATAGAAAAGATAAACACAGAAAAAGACCCAAGTATTGGAGCAAAAAATCCTATAATGGAAATAGAAGAATTTGCTTCTTTTGATTGTCCTTATTCTGCCGTTTTTTATCCAGTATTGAGAAATTTTGTTCTAGACAACCCAAATAAAGTTAAAATTATTTTTAAAGATGCACCATATGATATCGAAGAGGATCTAAATATGAATTCTCATTTAGCTGCTAACTGTGCTTATGAGCAAGGAAAATTTTGGGAAATGCATGATAAAATTTTCGACAACCAAGACAATATTACTAAATCAGTAATTAATCAACTAGCAAAAGATATTGATCTAGATTTAGAAAAATTTAATATCTGTCTATCATCCGAGAGATATTATGAGGATATTGAAGAAGATTTTGCAGAAGTTATCAGTCGTGAGGTCGAAGGTACGCCTACAATTTTTATAAACGGAGAAAAATTTTCTGGTGTAATGTCTAGAGATATATTGGATCAAATCTTAGAAGCAATAGAGAATAATAGTTAAGATTCAATGCATTTAAAATTTAAAAAAATAAAATCTATAAAATGGATAATAGTTATTTCTATTGTTTCAATCTTCTTGATTATTATTTTTTTAATATTCAATTTACAAAAAGAAAAATCCCAAAATTTTCAAGAGATTACTCAAAAATCTTTTAAATATTTAAATAATTCCGGTATTCGTCCAAAATGGCAAATGGATAACAAAAAAATTGAATACAAGGAATTTCTAAATGATGCATATGATTATCATGATGATATTCAGGATTGGTTTTTTAATAAAAAAGATTTAAAAGATATTAATAGCTGGCACTTTGATCAAAATATTCAAAAAATAATTTGGCTTAATAAAGAAGATACAGCAATATTAGAAGCCGATGCTCAAATAATTGGCACCCTGGGGTATTCTAGAAGAACTGGAATAGCTACTTGGAATTGGTCGTGGAATTCAAAAGATACAGAACCGGAATTAACGACTAAAATTGTTGAGGTAAAAGATTTTGGAGAAATCTATGATTATGATATTCGAGAAGCAAATGATGGAATTAACATTTTAACAGAAAATTATTGGGAAGCTAATGAAAACGATGCAATAACAATAGCAGCAATTTCTCAATATATTGTTGGTGGAATAGGAGTATATCCAATGCCAGTAGATGATTATTTAACGGTATATGCATTAATTACAGGACTGAGAACAACTAATGAAAAAATAGATTATTCTACGGATGATTATAATAAAAGAGATATCTATAAAAGTTATAAAATTGGAAATAATATTATAAATATATCAATTCCATATGACAGATATACTTATTATATAGAAAAAGAAACACACAGATTCAATAATGACTATTCAAATATTTTAGAATTTATAACATATAATGAACAAACAATTGTAGAAATAGCTAAACAATTACAAATTCATTTTGAACCAGAAGAAGCAATTGAATCAATTTTTTATATAGTTTATCAAAATCGTTATTTAGATGATTTTAATTATGGAACCCCAGAGTATCCAAAATATCCAATTGAAACACTAGTAGACGGGGCTGGGGATTGTGAAGATACTTCTTTTTTGCTGACAGCGCTATTTAAAGCCTATTTAAATGAATATTACAAAGATGAAAACATTCCCGAAAATGAACAAATTAAAGTAGCGATATTAGAATATCCAGATCACATTGCAGTAGGAATTGGTTATTCCAATGAACTTTATGAAAATGATACAGAAATTTGTTATCAAAATGAAAATCATTGTTATTATTATATAGAAACAACCTCAGAAGATTTTTTCTTTGGAGAAATACCAGGGGAATATCAAAATATAAATCCAGTTATTTATATTGTAAAATAATAGAAGTATGAAATTAGAAATAATTAATAAAATTAAAAATTATAAATCATTTCGGGACTTTTCTTGGGATTCTTTTTTTAATTCTCAAAAATTTCACAACACAGTCAATATCTTTTATGGTGAAAATGGATCAGGCAAAAGTTCTATTTGTAATGTTCTAAAAAGTGTTTGTAATAAAAAATCATTTATAAATAATCAAATTCCCGATGAAATTTGTTTAAAATTTAATGATGGAGATTATAAATTTTCAAATGAATTAAATACTTGGGATAAGTATAAAAATAGTGACGATTTTTTATTTTTTGATCGTGAATTTGTTCATAACAATATACATTTAGGAAATACAAGAAAAACAGACGCAGAGGGTCAAGAACAAAAATCAGGAAAAATGATTATTGAATTTGACGGTAAAGCGATAGAACTTCGCAAATTAAAAAACAGTTTAAAGAAACAAATTTCAAAAAGCGAAGAAAATGAACCAGAAACATTGTTTGACCAACTAAAAAGTTTCCGAGAAGAACACAAAGATACTTTGAATTTTTCACTTTTAGATAATGAAGAGTCCTTGTTTACTACTTATAAAGATAAAACAAAAAAGGAAATCACTAAAATAAAAAAAGAATTCGCAGAAGAAAGAAAGGAAATTGAAAAAAAACTTGAAACTGACAAGGCAACTCAAAAACAGGTCAATAATATCCAAAATTCAATTTCTGAAATAAATAACGAAGAAAATGAACTATCATTATCAGGACAATCTGATTATCAATTAATTTTCAATTTTGACTTAAAAGAACAGGTTCAAATACAAGCCGAACAAGATTTAATTACCAAAATAAGACAACACAAAGATTTTTTCCAAACTGGTATTGAAATCAGAGAAGAATATAAAAATAAATGTCCTTTTTGTCAGTCAAAGAATGAAGAAGAAAGTGTTGAAAAAATTATTAAATCCTACAATGATATTTTTGACGACACTTATCAAAAACAGCTCCAAATATTTAAAAATAACAAAAAAATACTGATTGAAGAACTAGAAAAAATCATTAATGTAATTAAAGATTATGACCTAAATTCTATTTTCGTTTCTTTAAGTGAACTTAATCAAAAATATAGAATCAGAGACATTTATTCAGTTGATGAACAAAAAAAATATAAAAAATCGACAACGAACAAAATTGCAAATTTAAAGAAAAAAATTGAAAATTTAAAAAAACCAAATAATGAAAATATAGAAGAAATTTACAATGAAGCAAAGATGGAATTTGAAACTTTAGAAACTTTTTTTGATGATATTTATGAATTTATTGAAGAAAAAAATACACTAATTCGTAAATTTAAGACTGAAAATACAGACGATAAAATACAGCAAAGAATCACAACAAACAATCAAAAAATAAAAGAAATTGATCTGAAAATTACTTTTTTAAATGAAAAGAAAATTGAAAAACAAAAGCAGAAAGAAGCTAAAGAAAAAGATCTTGCCATTATTCAAAAAAGATTTGAAATTTTAAAAGCAAAACATGATAAGGTTAAGGAAGATTATGAAAAATATTGTTCAGAAGAAGTTTTTAATAAAACTTTAAAAAAAATTGAAGAATATTTTGATAAATTCAAATTCAATTTTAAATTAAAACTGAAGACAGAAAAAACAAGAAATAAAACAGAACTTCCTTTTGCTTTTAAAGTTTTAGATAATGAAAAAAATGAAAGAGATTTTAAAGAAGGATTATCAGAAGGAGAATTGCAAGTTTTATCATTATGCTTTTTCTTTGCATTTCTCGATATACAAATAGACCCTCAAAATAAAATTTTAATATTTGATGATCCTATAACAAGTCTTGATAACAACAATTTAAGTCATTTAGTCGAACTAATTACAGAAAAACACACGAAGTTTTCTCAGACCTTTATTTTCACTCATCATAGAACATTTTTTAAGTTTTTGAGATCTAAATTCAATTTACAAAAAAAACCAAATAAAAAAGCAAGTGAATATTATATTTTTAGAAATAAAAAAGACTTTGGCGGTAGTTTTATTTGTCCAAATAAAGTTGATAATATAAAACAAAAATTAAAAAATCTTGATTCACATATTAGTCAAGAATCTCAAAACGGTGGTATATCCGAAGAAAGTCTTATTATTGAATATGGGCAATATCTAAGATATGAAATAGAAAATTATATCAAAAATGACTTACTTCATATAAATAAGCCAAATTTCGGCAATGTTATTGATTGTTTAGTAAAAAATAAAGAAAAACAAGAAGATATTCCTGTTGAAGATTTAAAAAAATTGAAAGAAATTTATTCATTCTGTAATTGGACAGCTTCACATGTTAATGTTGGAGATGATCCTGGACTTAGGCAATTAAAAGATAAAATCAACGATTTTATCAATATTATTAAATAAAAGAATTTGCCGCCAAGCGATTAGCGAAAGCTAATCGCACATTATGAATTTCAAACCTTATTTACCCCGCACCTTTTCTAAAAAAATGGTGCGGGGTGTATTTGAAATCCGTAGTGAAGAAAAACTTGAAATCGGGGAAGCGACAGATTAGTTTTTTGAGGATTTGGCGGCGGCTGCCCCGCGGAGATTCTCAGCCGCCGCCATTTCTGTTCGGATATTTTCCAAAACACACCGCCACCCCGTGATAGCACGATGACCCCCATTTTATAGGGTCTTAGAGCTAGCACGAGGAAGTTCGAATCCCTTTGTGTCCGCCAAGACAATTTATTATCGGAGTCAACCCATTTGTCTATGACGAATGTGCGACCCGACTGCCCAATAAATTGTAGATAAAAACAACGACTTCACAGTCGCTGTTTTTATTTTGCTCCATGCCGTATCTTCTTTAATAGAGCGGCTTTTTGTGGTACTATTTAATTAGTAGAGGAACAATATAACCAACTGATTAATATAAAAACTATTAAGTGGATTGGGAGAATATTGGCATTAGGTATTTTAATTTTTGCCTTACCCTTTTATTTTGGCTACGGCAATCCTTTACCGTTTGCTAAAGCAGATTATTCCCTTTGGGAAAATGTCGCGCTTGCCATGATGCCATTGGTTTTTATCGGTTTGGCTCTGGGCTGGAAATATCCCAAAGTCGGAGGGTGGCTTATAATTATTTCAATCGCAATCGGATTAATTGTTGGGCTTTTAACTGAAGCAAATATTAGTGTCAATTTAGCCGTTCCTCTTATTCCGGGAATCTTATATTTGATAGATGGATATAAAAAATATCAATAGATAAGTTTCGTTTGATGTTCTAATGAAATAAAAACATCATCGGGTGTTTTAAAATTGCCATTTTTAGCCTGATTTGATATAATATATTTAATATGTTTCTGCATAATATATACAAAAACGCCACACTTTCTTTTCCTACCGTCACTTAGTCGGTTGTTTTTAGCGCCTGAGCAAAAACAACCGACTTAAAACGGTTGTTTTTTTAAATTTAGAATCTATGACCAACATATACATTACAAAAAATGATCACAAAAAATTGATCAAGTTGATAAATGAAAAATTGCCGAATAACGACAGTACTCGTTCTTTGCTTTCGGAACTTAAAAGAGCGGAAATTGTCGAACCGAAAAAGATACCTGCCAATGTCATTACCATGAATTCCTTGGTGAATTTTACAGATGTAGATTCGGGAACGGAACTTGAGTATTGGTTAGTTTTCCCCGAGGATGCTGACATTGCTCAACGCAAGATATCAGTGATTTCTCCGGTGGGGTGTGCTTTATTGGGGTATCGCGTTGGTGATATCATTAATCTTAAAACACCGAGTGGAGAGAAAAAAATCAAAGTCGAAAAAATATTGCACCAACCCGAAGCCGAAGGCAACTATGAATAATATAAAAAACAAAAATAAAATAAGCACGACAATCCGCTTTTTAATATTGTCCGATTTTTTTCTTTTTTTTGCCGTCGGTTTATTGGCACCAATATTCGCCGTCTTTGTCCTTGACAATATAGATAACAAAATAGAAGTTATCGGTTTTGCCGTGTCTTGCTACTGGTTGACCAGAGTGATTATGGTTGTTCCATTTAGCCGGCTAATGGATAAAATCAGGGGTGAAATTGACGAATATTCGTTCATGATCATTGGCACTTTTTTAATATCGATCATTCCTTTGTTTTACATCATGTCATCCGCCTCTTGGCATATTTATGTATTGCAGATAGTGAACGGAATTGCTAACTCTATGGCGGTTCCGGCTTGGCGTATTCTCTTTACCAATCACATAGATAAAAAAATTGTAGGTCTTGAATGGTCGTTAGAAGATGTCGGGGTTGGCATCGCTACGGCCTCCAGCGCCACTATCGGCGCTTTTATTGCCAGCAAGCTGGGTTTTAACGCTTTGTTTGGAATTATTTCGTTTTTTGGTTTAATAGCGACAATAATTCTTATTGTTTTGAGCAAGAAAAAAGGAATGATTTTAAGTAAATTTATCATCAATAAAGCGGAAAAAGCACCGCTCAAGTTGGATACTTTTAAATAAATTTATGATTAACAGTTTATTCATTTTTATAGTCGCTCTGCTAATGGTTATAAAAGGTGCAACAATGGCCACAAAATACTCAGCCAAATTGGCGGAGAGTTTTAATATTTCAAAATATATTGTGGGATTTATTATCGTTGCGTTTATTTCAATCCTACCAGAGACATTAATTTCAATTAACTCTGCCATTGGCGGTATTCCTGAATTCGGACTTGGTACATTATTTGGCTCAAATATTGCTGATTTATCTTTGATATTTGCAATTCTAATCATATATGCTAGGAGAGGAATAAAAATAGAAAGTAAGGTTTTAAAAAATATTCGACTATATCCTTTTTTTCTGCTTTTACCACTATTATTCGGTTTAAATGGGCATTATTCAAGAATTGAAGGTATATTCTTAATTATCGCAGGTATAGTTTTTTATTATTTGGTATTTAAAAATGGGATTGGTGTATCTGCTAATTTACGAAATGGCAACGGAAAATATAAAAGTCTTCTGTTTTTAATTATCTCGATGGCTTTACTATTGATTGGCTCGCATTTTACCGTAACTTCAGCTACTGCTCTGGCTCATACTCTAAAAATAACACCTATTCTTATCGGTATGCTTGTTGTAAGTTTGGGTACGACTATGCCAGAATTATTCTTTTCTTTAAAGGCTGTAAAACGAAAAGATGATGGATTGGCAGTTGGCGATATTCTGGGATCGGTTTTGGCAGACGCTACTATAGTGGTTGGTATTTTGGCCACAATTAGTCCGTTTTTCTTTCCAGTTAAAATTGTTTATATTACAGGGGTGTTTATGGCGATATCCTCATTCATACTGCTTAAGTTTATGAAAACAGGAAAGTTGATCACAAAAAATGAAGGGTATTTACTTTTATCTTTTTGGGTTATTTATGTTATTGTTGAATTTATTGTAAACAGGTAAAATCAATGGATGCGTCCTAAAATTCCGCCAAAAAAATCGTCCCAACGAAAAATGTGTTAAATGAAATAAATACCTTCCAAGAATATTTACATGGAGGCGCTGAAAAAAATTGAGAAAAATAATCTATTATGATCTTTAAGTATTTAATAAAAAATAAAAAGATTTTATTACCTATCCTCGCTATAGTCTCTTTGATTGCAGGTATTTTTCTATCTTTATATTCTTCGGTCATTTTCCAAGAAGGTAATCCTTGGCCACAGATTAAAGGTATGGTTCAATTAAAATTTGACGATAGTGATATTGTGAAGTTGTCGGGTTCAGACAATAGATTTATGACTGAAAGTAAAAATGGGACCATGATACATGATTTTATGAAAACCAAAGGATACGAATTCACCGAGCAAATGGGTTCAGGTTATTTTTTTAAGTCTACAACAGGACAAACCGCCATTGCCACTCACAGATATTACAGTCGTTATTATTCGCTTTGGACTATTACTGAAGATAACAATGATTCCAATAATAATCTGTGGACTACAATTACTAATGATCGAGGTGTTACGTTTCAATATCCAAAAGAACTGTTGGCAAAATATGTGAGCGTTGTGGAATGGCCTCCGGTTATTGCTATTGAAACCAGTGCATATTCATGTAAAAACACACCACAGGAAGTAAGCAGTATGTCGGATATCACTTCGGAGAGGATGGTTGATAATAGAACTTATTGCTTAAATGTTAAGAATGAGGGTGCGGCAGGCAGTGTTTATTCTTCATACGTTTATACCACTGTTAGGGGTGGTAAACTCGTAAAAGTTAGCTTTACTCTGCGATATCCTAATTGTAATAATTATGATGAAGAACAAAGTAAAGCTTGTGCCAGCGAGCGAGAGGCTTTCGATGTTGATTCCACTGTTGACAGGATAGTTCAAACAATCGAATTGGATTTATTGCAAAACGAAAGTCTGTCGGATCAAATTAGAAAATGCATAGTCATGAGCGATACAGCCAGTCATGAAAAATGTAACCAATTGTTAAAGCAGATAACTGATTATAATTCCTGTGTTAGAGCTGGCTTTTCGATTATGAAATCTAGTCCCCCACAGTGTGCTACTCTTGATGGTAGAAACTTTACGGATGAAACTAATAGTGACTGGAATATAGTCTTAGCGGCCCTTAAAAACTGTGAGGTGGAAAGAGTATTTCAAACACACAGTAAACTAGTAATTCTAAAACTTAAAAACGGCGATAAAGTTTCTGCTTATGAACCTCAAATTGATGATGTTATGAAAGTGGTTGAAAGTTTAAATGGTAAGTGTGGCAATATTATAATGGCGACTGAATAATATAGAATAATTTTATTAATAATTTTATAATAAATATATGATGGAAATAATTGATTCAAACACAAGATTTTATATTGATATTGATATTAAGGCCAAAAAAATTTTAAACTGGAATTATGGTCAGAGAGAAAAGTTGGAACAAGAATTAGCAAATTCAAATCATCGTAGAATTTTTATAACCAAAGGTCAATATAATAAATTGGACAAAGAAAAATAATATGAAATCAAATTTAATTGCTCCTTGCGGTATGAACTGTACTTTATGTATAGCATATTTGCGAGAAAAAAATCACTGCCCAGGATGTAGAGGCAATGCTATTGGATCTTGCCAAAAATGTATTATAAAAAATTGTAGTATTCTAAAAGGAAATAAATGGTTATTTTGCTCTGACAAGTGCGAAAAATATCCGTGTAAAAGATTGAAAGATTTAGACAAAAGATATAAAACAAAATATGCCATGAGTATGATTGACAACTTAAAATTCATAAAGAATAACGGCATCATGATGTTTTTCAAAAAAGAAAAAGAAAAATGGACGTGTAAAAAATGTAACGGAACTATATGTGTTCATAGAGGATTTTGTTTAAATTGTGGTAATAAAAATTTAAACGTTTAGTTTCAATATGGATGAAAAATAAAAATTTTTTCAAAAAGAGATTACTTTTGCTATTTGAAAAATATTTTTTAAAATCCTAAAAATTTGGTTGAGGTGTAATTGTTTTAACTGATGGTAAATTTTATATTGTATCTATGAAAAGCAGAGTACATTTTGGTTTTTCTGTTATTGTCTTAGATAAGGAAGATATTAAATTTTTGGATGGAGGCAGTAAAATAATGAAACATATTAAAATATTGGATTTGAAAAGTATTGATGAGGTAAAATTGAAAAAAACAATAGGGATAGTTTATAAAAAAGTTAAATATGTTGGTTGTTAAAAAAGGTTTAATTTAAATGATGAATAATTTGTGGATGTTGATTTTTATTTTTAATTACTTACTATGTTGAAAAAGAAGATTGAGGTTAGAAATTGGTGTTTGCACAAGATAAATAAGTACGGAAATAATAATTTAGCATGTTTTAAATGACTAATATTAGAAAAATATTGCACATTAAAAAACAACTCATAAAGTTGTTTTTTGTTTTTTTATAAATAAATTGAAATTATTGTCTTTTGTTTTTTATATATTTTAGAGTCTTACTTATGATTTTATATTTTGAATATTTTTCTGATTCGGATAATTTGTTTCTTATTCTTTGTCTTGCCATATTTGTTTTTGTAAAATTTAGCCAATCTGGATTTGGAAGTTTTCTATTTTTATCAATTATAATTTCTACCATATCACCATTTTTTAATTCTGTGTCCAATTTTGACATTTTGTTGTTGATTTTCACTCCTACACATTTGTTTCCTATATCTGTATGTATATGATAGGCAAAATCTACTGGAGTTGATTGTTCTGGTAATTCTATAACATCATTTTTTGGTGTAAAAATAAATATTTTTGATTTAAATATGTCTGTATTTATTTTTATAGATCTCAAATAATCTTTGTTATTTTTTATTTTTTCTTGCCATTTTACTAATTCCTTTATCCATTTTATTTTTTTTTGATCTACTTTTATATTTAAGGCATTTTTATATCTCCAATGTGCAGCTATACCAAATTCTGCTTCTATTTCCATATCTTGCGTTCTTATTTGTATTTCAACAGGATTATTGTCTTCATTAAAAATAGTTGTATGAAGTGATTGATATTTGTTTGGTTTTGGTTGTGATATATAATCTTTTACTCTGCCATTTAGAGCATGCCAATTATTGTGAATTAATCCTAAAATAGTATAGCAATCATTTGAGTTTTTTGTTATCACTCTTATGGCTATTAAGTCATATATTTTTTGAATTTCTCTATCCTTTCTAAGGAGTTTTTGATATAGGGAGTATAATTTTTTCTTACGGCCATAAACATTCATAAATTCTATATTGTTTTTTTTGAGAAGATTTATTAGTACATTTTTTGTTTTTTCTAATGATTCTGCTCTTTCTTCTATATGCGATTTGAGTTGTTTTTTTGTCCAGTTATATTCTTTTGGGTATACATATTTAAAAGATAAATCTTCTATTTGTTCTTTTATTTTGTACATACCAAGTCTTGCAGCTATTGGAGCATATATTTCTAATGATTCTAATGCTATTCTATATCTTTTTTCTTTATTTGGATGATATTTTAATGTTTTTAAATTATGGATTCTATCAGCAAATTTTATTATTATAACTCTTACATCTTTTGATGTAGCTATAAACATTTTTCTTAAATTTTCAGCATATCTTTCTACTCCTCTATATTTAATTTGACCTATTTTTGTAACACCTGATACGAGATGTGCTATATTTGATCCAAATTCTTCTTTTATGTTATCTATAGAAAATTCTGTTTCTTCTGGTATATCATGTAATAATCCGGCAACTATTGTTTCTGTATCCATTCCCATTTTTGCCAGTGTGTGAGCAGTTTCTAGCGGATGATTTATATATTCTTCACCACTTAGTCTTTTTTGATTTTGGTGAGCAACGGCTGCAAATTCCCAAGCTTTAACAATAAGATCTATGTCTATTTCATTTTTTTCATTTTTATTTTTTTCTTTGATTGTTTTTAGTATATCGTCTATTGTTGTCATATATTTATTATAGACATGTATTTTCTAATTTGTAATTGCCTACAAAAATTCCGCTGAACGCGGATTTTTTGTTTTATATTTTACTTTTGCATTTTGAATTCGAGCATTGTATTTTACCCTTTGGGGTTTCTATCATTGCCTCGTTGCATTCTGGACATAATTCTCCTGTTGGTTTTTGCCATGTTGCAAACTTGCATTCTGGAAATTTGTTACAACCATAAAATATTTTTCCACGTTTTGTTTTTCTTATTATTATATTTCCATCTTTGCATTTTGGACATTTTATTCCAAGATCGGACGTAATTGCTTTTGTATTTCTGCATTCTGGAAACCCAGAACATGCCAAAAATTTTCCAAATCTTCCAAGTTTTATTATCATAGGTTTTCCGCATTTTTCACATACCTCGTCTGTCTTTTCATCTGTGTCTATTTTTTCTACAGTTTTATATTTCTCTTCTAAATTTTTTATAAAAGGATTGTAAAATTCTAGCAGAAATGGTCGCCATTCTTTTTTTCCTATAGCTATTTCATCTAATCCTTCTTCTAGATTTGCTGTAAATTGATAATCTATTATTTCAGAGAAATAGTCTATGAGTGTTTTATTTATAAGATTTCCTAATTGAGTAGGAGATAGTTTTCTACCTTCTTTTATTATATATTTTCTAAATATTATATTTGATATTGTTGGAGCATATGTAGATGGTCTTCCTATTCCAAGTTCTTCCATTTTTTTGATTAATGATGCTTCATTGTATTGAGCTGGAGCTTCTGTGAAATGTTGTTCTGGTTTTATTTCAATAAGTTTTAAATTTTCGTTTGTTTTCATTTCTGGAAGTATATTTTCTTCTATTTTTGATGTGTATACTTTCAGGAATCCATCAAATTTTATAACATTACCAGAACTTGTAAATGTATAATTTTTTTTATCATCTTCTATGATAATTTTTGTCTTTTCAATTATTGCACTTTGCATTTGGGATGCCAATGTTCTTTCCCATATAAGTCTGTATAGTTTGTATTGTTTTGGATTTAGAAATTTTTCTATATTTTCAGGTTTGTTGTTTATGTCTGTAGGTCTTATTGCTTCATGTGCTTCTTGAGCATTCTTTGATTTTGTTTTGAATCTTTTTAATCTTGAATATTTTTCTCCAAAGTTTTTTGTTATAAAATTTTTTGTAGAATTCAAGAATTGTTCTGATAAATTTAGCGAATCAGTTCTCATATAAGTTATAAGTCCTGTGCCTTCTGATTCTATATCAATACCTTCATATAGTTGTTGAGCTAGCATCATTGTTTGTTTGGATGAAAATCCAAGTTTTTGGTTTGCTACTTGTTGTAAGGTTGAAGTTGTAAAAGGTATTGGTGAACTTTTTTGTCCATCTTTTACTTCTATATTAGTTATTTTGTATGTATATTTTTTTGCATCTTTTGCAATATCATTTGCATTCTGTTCTTTTTGGATTCCTAATTTTTCTATCTTTTTGTTTTTTATTTTTTCAAGTTTAGAATTTATTATTATCTTTTTTTCATTTTCAAAATCAGCATCTATAGTCCAATATTCATCTGTTTTGAATTTATTTATTTCTTCTTCTTTTTCACATATAAGTCGTAGTGCAACGGACTGAACTCTACCTGCAGATAATCCTTTTGCTATTTTTTTCCATAAAAAAGGAGATAATTTATAACCCACTAATCTATCTAAGATTCTTCTTGTTTGTTGTGCATCTACCAAATTCACATCTATTTCTCTTGGACTTTCAAGTGATTTTAGAATGGCTTGTTTTGTAATTTCATGAAATGAAATTCTTTGGTAATTTTTTGGTTTTAAAATATAATTTAAATGCCACGATATTGCTTCTCCTTCACGATCCTCATCAGTAGCAAAATATACTATTTCAGATTTTTTTGCTAATTCTTTTAATCTATTTACATTTTTTTTTGCTTTTGTAGGAATTACATATTGTGGTTCGAAATTTTTTTCTATATCAACACCTAATTTTGTCTTTGGTAAATCTCTTACATGTCCAAAAGATGACTCTACCATATATGACTTGTCTAAAAATTTTTGGATTATTTTTGCTTTTGTAGGGGATTCTACTATTACTAATTTTTTCATATAATTTAGTTATAAAGTTATAAAGTACCAAGTTATAAGATTTTTAAAACTTTATAACTTATTACTCTCAACTATTTTTTCATATATCATTGTAAGTTTCTCCATTAATTCCCTAAAAGCTTTTTCTATTTCTTAATATATATTCTTCATCAATCCATTTTTCTCTTAATTTTCCAGATAAGTACATAGAACCAGTTATGAGAAGACAATCATGTACTCCTGTTTCAGATATTGCATAACTTAGTGCTTGCCATGGATCTAGAAAATAATTTGTCTTTGCTTTTACCTTTAATTTTTTTATAATATCTTGAAAATTACCAAGTGGAACGGTTCTTCTATTTCCCGGAATTTCAAGTGCTCTTGTAAATATTATATGATCTGCAAGATGAACTATTTCTTTTATTGATTCTTCTGTATTTTTTCCAGCAGTCATACTGAAAAGCAAAATCAACTTTTTGTATTTTGTACCCTTTATTTGTTCTGCAGTTTTTCTAAGTTTTATTCTGTTGTGAGCTCCGTCTATTATTATTTTTGGAACTTCTTGTATTGTTTCAAATCTACAAGGTAGTTTTATGTTTAATAAACTTTTTTCTATTATAGAATCTTTTATATTTAATATTTTACCAACCTCTTTTGCTATAATATTGTTTTTGTCACCCTCTTTATATTTTAGGCTTATATATTTTGCATTTTCTTTTTCACATTTTTTTTCGAAGAGCTTCAATAGACTAGGTCTTTGTTCTGTTGTTATGAAAGTAGATTTATTTTTTATAATTTCCATTTTATCACTTGCGATGTGTTTTAGTGTAGGACCAAGAACATCTTGATGATCATAATCTATATTTGTAATAACAGCCATTTTTGTATCTTTTATAACATTTGTTGCATCATATTTTCCACCCAACAGTGCTTCTAGAACAACCCAATCGCATTTAATGTTTGCAAAATGTATAAATGCTATTGTAAGAGAAACTTCGTAGTATGAGGGTGTACCATAAGGACTATATAACGCGCATTCTGTAATTGGTTTTTTTAGACTTTCTACTATATTTGCAAAAGTGTTTGGGGATATATATTTATTTCCAACTATTATACGCTCTATGTGCGTTGTTGTATGTGGAGAATAATAAGATCCAACTTTATATCCAGCTGCTTTTAATACGTTGTGTATTGCCCAAGTTGTACTACCTTTTCCTGCTGTTCCTGTTATATGTATATATTTTGATTTATCTTGAGGATTACCTATCAATTTTAGTAAATACTTCATTCTATCAATATAAAAAGATCTATCATATTTACTTTTTCCGACTTTGTAATTTAGGTAGTTTTTTCCAGGTATATTATTTAAAGATTCTAGAAATTTGATTGCCCTTTGATACTTTGTTAAAACCATACTTTTAAGTTATTGTGTTTATTTTTAAATAAAATAAAAAGCCGTTATTTTTTTATTTGATAGATTTGCCCCCCAGTGTTATTAATTAATTTAGAAATCTCCATCTGAGTCAAATTTGATATAACGACATTAGCCTTTAGTGTACTATATTCTATGATTTTGTCAATGTGGCATGGACCATTCAAAAGAATTTTGTAGATTATTTTTTGTTGTTCATTTTCAAAATTTATAAAATCAATATTCTCCTTTATCATTATAGTCTTTTTGCCGTATATCTCCAATATATCCTCTACTTTTTCTATTATTTTTGCACCTTGTTTTATAAGCCTTATGTTTCCTTTTACATAATTATCAAATATAGATCCAGTAACTGTGAGTATTTCTCTATTTTCATTTATAGCAAATTCAGAAGTTATTAGAGCTCCAGATTTTTCTCCTGCCTCTACTACAAAAGTAGCTTGAGATAATCCAGCAATTATCCTATTTCTTCTTGCAAAGTTTTCTTTTACAAAAGGAGTGTTTATAGGCATTTCAGATATTATAAGTCCATTTTTGAGTATTTTCTGCGCAAGATTGTAATTGCAATTTGGATATATTTTATCTATTGGTGTGCCTAAAACAGCAATCGTAGATCCAGATGTATCCAGTGATTCAATATGTGCAAGTGAATCAATACCAATTGCAAGTCCTGACACTATTGTAATGTTTTGTTCTGCAACTGGACGGACAAAATTTTGCACAACAGATTTTCCATATTGAGTATTTCTTCTTGTACCTACTACACTTAAGAAGTTTTTATGTTGGAGTAAATTTATATTTCCTCTTGCAAATATTACAAGTGGAGGAGAGTATGTTTGTTTTAATAAATATGGATATTCATTATCAAAAAATGTAATAATTTTTATATTTTGATTTTTGTATAAATTCCATGTTTTTTCTACATTTATTTTATCTCGTTCTTGTATGAAACAATTTGTTAAATTTTCTGGGAAATTTATTTTTTTGAAATCTGAATAATTCAAATTCCAAATTTTTTCCCAATCCCCAAATTCTTCATATAATTTTGTAATTCTACAAAATCCTAAATTGGGTATCAAAAAAAGGCCAAGAATTATTTTTCGATGCGCTTCTTCAAAATTGCTTTTCATACATTTTGATTATTTCTTTATTTGATATTATATTTTTTTTAAATTTTTGTAAATAGGCAAAACTTGGATATTAATTATTGTAGAGTTAATAGTGTTACCTATTAGTATTAATTATACAATTACTTGACAATACTTGTTTAATTTGCTATACTTCCATTTAGTTTTAACAATTTATATTTAGATTTCTGCTTGTTGGTAGTTCTTGATAACACCCCTCCTTGTTGTCTTGAGCGCAAGTTAGATAGTTTTCTTTGCTTCGGCTTATGAAGATTGTTTACACCAGCGAGCAGTAATGTGCATATAAATAGCAAGTCTTTCTAGGGCTTGTTTTTTTTGTATAAAATGTGTTATTGTTTAAAATTAAAAAAGAATACATTGGAGGAATGATGCAAGTAACATCAGAAAATATTTTAGTGATTATAAGGAGTACATTGGACAAAAGTGCAAGAAGTATGAATCAAGTGATAACTGCAAAAATATTAGAGTTGGGTTCAATGACTCAAAAGCAAGCAGAAGTATTTTGCAGTATTTTGAAAGGATCTTTCAAAGATTCTCTTGGGGATTTTGTAAAGGTGTATTCCCATTTTGTTGAATGTGGGAATTTTATCATGATTAAGGGCAGTAGAATTGTTGGTCACAACGAGTCAGTTGCTAAGGTCTATAGAAGAATTGCTAAACTTCTCTTAGCGACAGCATCTGATGAAGAAATTTTATCATATGCTAAGAATGTTAAACGTTTTAAAAAGGATCTAACTTCCGAAAGAGATAAGCTCCAACCAAAATTTAGAAAAAAACAAAAAGGAGATAAAAAATGAAGAGTTTTATGTTTTTGATAGTCGTGATGTTGGCTCTATTCATGTTTGGGTGTGAAGACATCACGAGAGTCTCAATTCATGATGACAATCAAGACGGAGTATATCACTGGGGCCCAGGAGATGTTGTGGGTAATGTTGCGATGGACTTTCATCCAGCAATAGAAAATACTCCGGCATACTCTGTGGTGCATAATCTCTCTCCTGTTGCTATAGGGTATGACGTTAGAAAAAGGGATGATGCTTCATTTATCTGTTTCGCAGATTCCTACATTGGTGGTAATGATTACTCTATTCAACAGGGAAATCTTCCGCTTGACGAATGGCTCAAAGTTCGCCTCGTGGTTTATAAGAGCGGACTTTTGGGTGGAGTTGTTGTTGTTATTCAGGCTTTGGGTTTAGACTTTTTTGATTCGCTGAAGTCTTATATGATAGATTCTGTCTATGAGGCAGAGTTTATTCTTATCTCAGACGATGGATTGAAATGGTCTGACATATGGTCTGGCCTTCATTGGAAGAAAATTTTAAAGGAGGAATTTTTTAAGAAATAAATAATAGTACAATCTATAAAAAACGCGTCGAGCTTAACTCGACGCGTTTTAATTTTGTATTGTTTTAAAATAAATTTAATTGTATTTGTTCATAGCTTCTGTCATTTTATTTTCTAAACATAGTTTCAATGCTTCTATAGAATTATCAATTGCGATATTTACTTTTTGTTTTTCATCATCAAAGAATTTTTGAAGGACAATATCTTCGCTAGGAATATTTTTTATTGTCTCATTTTTTATTCCAACCCTAATTCTTGCAAATTCTGTTGACTTCAAATTTCCCGTTATTGATTTTATTCCATTATGCCCAGCAGAGGATTCAAATATTCCAATTTTTATTTTCCCCATTTCTATATCCAAGTCATCATTAATTATTACAATATCTTTTGTGTCAATTTTGTAATATTCTTTTAACAAACTTACTGCATCTCCACTTTCATTCATCCAAGTAGTTGGTTTGGCAATAATTATATCTCCAATTTTTGCAATTTGAGATTTTAATTTTTTGTTTTCTGTAAAAATAGTCTCAAGTTCAGTTGCAAATTTTTCTACAACAAGAAATCCACAATTGTGTTTTGTGTTTTCATATTGCTTACCTGGATTTCCAAGTCCTATTATTAGCTTCATACTTATATTATGTAATATTTTTCAATTTTTTTACATAGACTACTACTTGAATACCTTTTAATCCATATTCTTCTCTTATCTTTTTCTCTATAAATCGTAAATATGATTCATGTAAACTAGATTTTGCTCCTATCATTATTTCAAATGTTAGAGGAGAAATTGCTACTTGTTTTATCTTGTATAATCTTGGTTTTATAGCTCCACGTCCTATTGTAGGTGGATGAATTTTTATTATTTTTTTTCTTAACCAGTCTAATTCGTCATCTGTAAATTTTCTTTTTGATTCATTATAAATTCTTATTGCTTCATCTAATATTTTTGTAGTTCTAATTTTTTCTTTTGCAGATACTGGCAATATTTGAGCCCATTGTAAGAATGGCATAGCTTGGTAATAATATTTTACATATTCATTGTATGTCTGTAGATTTTTTTCTTCTATTAAGTCCCATTTGTTTGCAATTATTATAAGTCCTTTTTTATTTTCTTTTACAAGTTCTGCAAATTTTAAATCTCCTACGCTTAAATTTTTTGATGAATCAGTCACTAGAAGTACTACATCTGTTTCTTTTATAGATCTTTCAGTTTGTTTTACTGATTTGAATTCTAATTCATTTTTTCTAATTTTACTTTTGTTTTTTCTAATACCAGCAGTATCTATAAGTAAAAATTTTGAATCTTTGTATGAAAAAGGAATAAATTGTGGATCTCGTGTTGTGTGTTCATCGCTTGATACTATAACTCTTTCTTCTTGTAATATGGAATTGATAATAGAGGATTTGCCAACATTTGTTTTTCCTATAAAAATAATTTTTATAATATCTTCTTCTTTTTCTTTTTTTGTTGGTCTTTTAGCTTTTACATTCTTTACAACTATATCAAGAAGGTCTCCTACGCCAGAACCATTTATAGCAGAAATTTTTATTGGTTCTCCAAGTCCTAATTCATAAAATTCATCAGCTTGTTGTCTTTCTTTGTTATTTCCACATTTATTTGCAACAAGTAAATATTTTAATTTATTCTTTTTTAAATAATTTGCAAATTGTTTGTCTTGAGGCATAATCCCAGTTTTTGAATCAACAAGAAACAAAACTAATTGAGATTTTGATATTGCATCTTTTACTTTTTGGATTATTTTTAAATCCATTTCATCTTGTATTTTATCTTCTTTTTCAAACATATTTTCTTCAATTCCACCAGTATCTATTGCTATGAATTTTTTTCCAAGCCATTCAGTCTCTTGATAATTTGCATCTCTTGTTGTACCAGGAACTCTGCTTGTAAGAGCTTTCTTTTTTACAAGTAAATTAAAAAGAGTGGACTTGCCTACATTTGCACGTCCTATTATAGAAATCATAGGTAATTCTTTGTTTTTTGTAGATTCCATCTTTGATTATTTTAAAAAATTATTTTGATATTTGATCTTCGCCTAATAATATCAAAAAGTCAAGGTTTTCATCGTCTTTATAATCTTTTAGATAATCTGGCAGAGCGGTAGATCTTGCTCCGAGTATTGTAGATTGAATAGTTTTTAAAGTTTCAGGTTTTTTGTTTTTACTCAAATCGTATATTACTGTTGTAGATATTTCTTGGTTTGGTGAATTATCTATTTTTGTTATTTCTAGTCCAGCTTTTTGTAATTTATTAGATATGGTTGATGCTAGTCCAATAGTTTTTGTACCATTTAATATATATATATTAGATTGTTCTTTTTCTAATTTTTTCCCATCTTCTTCATTAAATATATTTATAAAAAATGAAGTAATGAGATTGTAATCATTATTTTTTGGTATCAATATAAACGCACCGTCATAGGTAGAAGTGGCGTTTCTTAGAAGATTATCTGGTTCATCATTTAATACTTTTTTATAAATATTATCTTTATCCATAGATCTAAGTGTTTCTACAAATCTCATAGCTTCCCAGCTTTCTGCATCTGTTATTATATAATTTTGTAATATTTTAAAAAGTTTTATTACTTTTTGTGGATTAGATAATGTAGAAAAACTTAATACTTTATCCTTTAAAGCTTTTATTATTTTGAATTGTCTTTCTGATCTTGCAAAATCAGATCCTTCAAATCCACTACCACTAGTTACTGTTCCATGACGACTTCTTGCATATTGGAGTGCTCGTTCTCCATTTAGGTGTTGTTCTCCTTTTTCAAATTTTACAGTTTGATATTTATGATTTTTTGTTGGATACATATAATCCACAAAACTATTATCTACATATACATCAATACCACCTAGAGCATCTATAATTTCTTCAAATCCGAAAAAATCTATCGCTACAGCATAGTGTATTGGTATGCCTATGTTTTTACTTATCATTTCTTTTGCATAAGAGAGTCCCCCATGGTTTCCAGAATATTCCCCAATACTATATAGATTATTTATTTTTTTATATGTATTATTATTTGTTTTTACAACCAAATCTCTTGGGATAGAAACAAGTGCAGTTTCTTTTGTTTCATAATTATAACTAAGAAGAATAATTGTATCTGTAAGAAGTGGTCCATCGTGCCCTTCTCCACCCATACCAAGTATTAAGACATTTGTTCTTCCTTCTTTTTCACCATTTAACCTTTTTGTTTCAGATGATATGAGATGTGATATTTGGTTTATAAGAGGATTTTTTTTAATAGTAGTAGCAAATTCTGTTTTGGAATATGCCGCTATATTTGAAAGTAAAAAAATACATAACAAAAAAACTATTAGAAACAAAAAAAGCATATTTTTAAATATCAACCAGAATTTGCTTTTTTTATGTTTTTTGTCTAATTCTTGAAGAGTTATGTTTCCATCATTTTTTAATAAATCCATGATTATTTTACTCCTAATTAAAAATCTTTATTAAAATCATAATAATACAAAAAAACGTTTTTGTCCATCATATAGAGATTTTTTAATTTTTGAGTTATAATGCAAATATAGATAATTTTAAATATATGGGTACACAAGAAGATTATTTTGGAAAAAAGGTTGATGAAATTATTGATATTTTAGTTGGTTTTGTTTTTGAAAAACTTCCAGGGATAATTATTATAGCTGTAATAATATTTTTACTTTGGAAAATTTTCCAGCCATCCATTAATATAACTTATTAATTTTTTATGAATTATATATCAAATAAATTTGAAGGAGGAAGTATGGATTCTATAGATCTTATGCCAGATGATCAATTAGAAATAGATTTGTTAATTGATAAAGATGGCAAATCAAAAGAAGCTAGTGTCTTTATTGAAAATATAGAAATATTCGATAAAGACAAAACAAAAGCAAAAGAAGATCAACAGGAAATTTTTGAACTTATTGAAAAACATCAGGAATTTCCTACCGTAGATAGTATAAATGATGTAATTAATGATGATGTTTCTGAAATAAATCAGAAAAATGATAAAAAACCAAAAGAATATCTTTTTACATTTAGAAGAGATGACGGTCATGGTCATGTTGAAGAATGTACCGTTGTTGCTGTTAATAATAAGCAGGCAAAATGGAAGGCAAGAAATCTTCTCCAACCAAAGGACAATACTATAGGTATTTGGGATGATAGAGTCGTCGAATGTAAGCCTGTTCCAGTTAATTTAAGTCATTTAAAGCATGGTAAGAAAATAGATCAGAATTTTCAAGACTACAAAAATTCATCCTATTATAAGGCATATCAAGAATAAAAAAGAGCAGATTGTATAAAACATTTTGCTCTTTTTGTTTTTATGTAAATTTTTATAATTTATTTTTATATTCTTCTATAATTTTTTGAAAATTTTCTTTATCTGTTTCTTCTATGGATCCAGTATTTGGAAAATCTTCTGTTTGTGGATTTATAAGAGATCCATTTTTTAACATTTCATAATGAATATGTGGGCCAGTAGAAAATCCAGTTGAACCAACGTATCCTATGGTTTGTCCCTGAGTTACATGCTCTCCAGATTTGACGGCAAATTTTGATAAGTGTCCATAGTGTGTAGTGTAAGTGCTGTTATGCCTTATACTTACAAAATTTCCATAAGCACCGTTCCAAGATGCCATCATTATAGTGCCATCACCAACTGCTTTTATAGGTGTACCATATGGTGCAGCATAATCTATTGCACGATGTTTTGTAGAAACATTGAAAGCTTCTATATATCTTGATCCAGTTGTAAATGGAGATGAAATATATTTGTAAGATACAGGAGCCTTTAAAAATATTTTTTGTAAACTATTTCCATCTTTATCATAGTGCCCCTCAATTTCACTAGAATTTTTGAAATAATATCCACTGTATTCTCTACCACTATTTATAAATTTTGCAGCTAATATTTTTCCAGGCATTATATAATTGCCATTTAGATATCTTTCTTCATAAATAAATTTAAAATAATCTCCTTTTTGTATATTCATTGCAAAATCAATTGTCCATTGAAAGACATCGGCAAGTTCTATGATAGCAACTTCGTCCAAATTTAATTTTAGTCCTGTTTCATAAAGAGAAGATTCTATTGTGCCCTCAGATGTTTTTATTTTTACCTCATAATTTATTGGTTTTTTTTCTGCATTCCAAGAACCATCTTTTTGAAGATATACGCGTAATTCTTCCTCAGTATCTATTTGATATATTAATTCTTTTAGTTCGTTTGTATTTTTATCATGCATTAATTTTATTTCTCTTCCAACTCTTATTTTTGAAAGATCATATAAATTTTTTGCTGCTTCAAAAATTATGGTTGATGTAGCACTACAAATATTAGCTTGTGTCATGAGTTCTCCATAGGTACATTCTGGCTCTATTTTTATAGATGTTTCTATATATGGATTTTCTTTTACTTTTTGAGCTATTTCTTTATTAATTTTATTTGATGAATTATTTTTTTGAAAATAAATAAATATAGAAGAAATTAATAATATAATAATTATTAATAATACATATTTTTTATATTTTGATATTTTGTTCATTTTTTGAAATTTATTTGTAATAATATTCTATCATATAAATTTATATAATCTCAATTTTGACAAAATAAATATAATTTTGTTAGGATATAAATAATAAATTTGATGGAGGAAAAATGAAAACTATAAGTATATTCACTCCTGATCTTGGATCTATGGATATAAGCAAAATGGAGCCTTGGCAACTGGTAATTTTTTTGACTTGGTTTTTTGGTCTTGTTATTTATTGCATAGTAATATACTTAAAAAAAAAGACTCCTCCTAATAATAAAAATGGAAGAGTCCAAAACAATGGATCTCATGATTCATTGTTTGATGAAAATGAAACTAATAGTAAGTACAGTTTTCTTGAATTTCTCAAGAGAACAAAGCATATGTCCTAAGGAGTGACAATGTTTGATAAGAAGATTATTATAGTTGATCTTGATTTATTAAATCGGAAACTATTTGGGCTCATACTTAAGGAGCTTGGAATACCAATAGTTTTTGCCGATTCTTATAACTCAGCTATCTGTGAAATTCAAGAAGATACACAAAAAGAAATTTGTTTAATGATGGTAAATCTTTCTCTTCCTATATGTAGTGGCAAAGAATTATCTGTATTTGTCCATGAAGAAAGGCCAGATATAAGAATAATTCTCTATGCTGCCCAACATATTTTAAATCTTACTAAAGAGATAGAAGAAATGTATCCAGATATAATACATGATTTTTTTTCAATTCCAGAGGAAAATGAGAATGTGTTAATCAGGATTGGTGTATTGTTGCCAGAAATTATGGGGGATTAATTTTTTTAAAAAAGAAGCCAGGTTCTATAGTATCCTGGCTTTTCATTATACAAAAAACTTTTCAATAGAGTTGAAAAGTTTTTAAATAGTTTATAATAGGTTTTTATTTTTTTGCCAAAGTCTTTATGCATTTTGTACAAATTTTTATTTTTTCTCCATCAATTTTTTTTGATTGAAGATTTGCCCCTACTAATCTTCTTGTTCTAATGTTTGAATGACTTCTAAGAGATCCAGAAGTTGTTCCTTTTCCGCATTTTTCACAAACTCTTGACATATTATTTTGAATTTTATTGATTATAATTTATAATACAGAGGATAGACAATTTTTCACATTTTGTCAACAATTATATATAAATTAATATTATGATACTTGATTTATTATTTGAACAACCTATGGTTTTTGTAGCATGGCTTATAGCTATAGTTTTTAGTATTAGTATACATGAATTTGCTCATGCATATGCGGCAAATAGCCAAGGAGATCCAACAGCAAAATTACTCGGGAGACTTACTTTGAATCCTTTGTCTCATATAGATCCAATGGGTTTTTTTGCATTACTTTTGGTAGGATTTGGTTGGGGAAAACCAGTTCCAGTAAATCCCATAAATTTTAGGAATAAAAAATGGGGAGATGTAATAGTGTCTTTTGCTGGGCCACTTTCAAACTTTGTCATGATTTTGACATTTGGTATTATTTTAAAATTGACATATCTGTATACGAATTTAGGACAAGATAATTTGATGATACAATTTTTATTTTTTATTGTAATGATAAATATTGTTTTGGGAATTTTTAATCTTATTCCAATTCCACCGCTTGATGGTTCTCATATATTATTTAGTATTTTGCCATCTAACTTCAATGAATTTAAATATCAACTTGCAAAAAATGGACCGATGCTTCTTTTGGTATTAATTTTGGCAGATAATTTTTTAAATATAGGAATATTTTCTAGTCTATTTAATTATATATTTAATTTGGTTGGAAGATTGATATTTTAGATAGTTCAAAATAATTTGTATTTTATAAATCACTTTTTAACTTTACACCCTCAGAGGGGGGTAGTATAATTAATATAATTATATATTTACATATAAATATTAATAAAATTATTAATCTTTTTTAACGTCTATGATCAAAACAAAACAATTAATCAAAATAAGTGTTCCATTTTTTATTCTAATTTTTAGCTTTTTTCTATATAATCCATCACATGCATCTATTACATATGGATCAATAGATAATACAAATAAATATGCATACAATGAAAATACTGGCTGGATAAATTTCAAAGATGCAAATAGTGATATCTATATATCAGATACACAACTTATTGGTTATGCATATTTTGAGAATATGGGATGGATATCATTTAACTGTTCTAATACTAATACATGTGATGACAATAATTACAAAGTATCAAATACAGAAAATGGAGTACTAGTTGGTTATGCATATAGTGAAAATGCAGGATGGATAAATTTTACTGGTGTAACAATAAACACAAGTGGTGAATTTATTGGCTATGCATATGGAGAAAATATAGGATATATATCTATGAATTGTTCTAATACTAATACATGTGATGACAATAATTACAAGGTATCAACAGATTGGATTCCAAAATCAGCAAGACCATCATCTGGTTCAACAGGTGGAGGATGGACTGGTTCTACAATAGTTACACCACCAACTATACCAACATATTCTACAACTGTTACACCAGCAAATGGTGGAACACTTAATTATACATTTACTGATAATTCAAATATTAATATTGTAGTACCAGCTAATACTGTAACATCTAATACCACTATTACTGTAAGCGAAGGGTCATTAAGTACTGATAATACACCAAATAGTAGTACTGGTGCATTTATGATTGGTAATAGTATATTTAATATATCAGCAATAGATATTAATAATAATTCTATTACATCATTTACTAATAATCTAACCATTACAATTACAATACCAAGTCTTCCAGATAATACATCTAATCTAGGAGTATATTATTATGATACAACACTTGATAGCTGGATATTAGTAGAAAATGCCGTATTTGATATAACTTTAAACAAAGTAACATTCAATGTAAATCATCTAACCATATTTGCAATATTTAATATAGCAGGAGTACCATCTACTATTAATACAACAAATGATGAAAGTAGTATTCCACAATCATTCTGGACTACAGGTAAGTGGATAAAAACAGAGGATAGATCTACAGTATATTTTGTAGATAGTAATAATGATAGACATGCATATCCAAATGAAAAGATATGGTATTCATACTTTGATAATGATTTTTCATTTGTTTCTACAATAACAAAAGAAGAACTAGCTACTTATACACTAGGAAAGAATGTTCCATATAATACTGGTATACTATTTAAAATACCAACAGTAGCTAAAGTATATCTAGTAGGAGTAAATGGACTTATACAATGGATAAAGACAGAAGAAAAAGCAATAGAACTATATGGAGCTAATTGGAATAAGTTAGTTCATGATTTACCAGATGAATTCTTTGGGGATTATACGGAAACAACATCAATAGAATAAATGTATAATTGAGTAATAGGGTAATAGTATAATTGATAATTTTAAATAAATAACTTAATAACTAGAGAGTTAGTAAGTTAGAGGGTTAGGAATTTATCTGACTCACTAACACTCTAACCTTCTAACCAACTAAAAAATATGAAAACAAAAAACATCTTAAAAAACATTTCATTTGCAGTACTAGTAATACTTATTACATTTAGTATTACAAAGGCAGGAGATCTATTTCCGAGTGGTACAAGTATATTACCAACATTCTATACACTAGGAGATATATACGACAAATTAACAGACAATACAACATCCGCAGATGAAGGAGATCATGATCTTACATCATCAGCCACACCAGCATCTACATTTCATACACTAAAAGATATATATGAAGCAATACCAACTATTGATGCAGATAAAATGCTTACAACAGCTGACTATATGGGTGTACAAGGAACAATAGTAAGTATAGGTGCAGTAACAATAACACCAAGTACAACAGCTCAAACAATCATAGCTGGATATCATAATGGAAGTGGAACTGTTTCTGGTGACACAGATCTAATATCATCAAATATCCTATCAGGAGTAAATATATTTGGAGTAAGTGGTTCTGCTGTATCAGGTGCTGATTTATCAAATATGTTCAATGGTAGTCTTACTCCATATGAGGGTAGCGGAGATCATCCAGGTGGAGCAACATCAACAGGTGGAGTAGATGATTATAATAATAGTGATAATCCACCAGCAGATAGGTATGAGGTAGAGTGGATACAGTGTACACTAGGTAATAATTATTGTGGTACAGGAGATAACTTTGCACAAGCAAAGGACAATAATACCAACCTTATATGGGCACTTCCATGTGCAGGGGCAGGGTGTTCATCAAACAGCACTACAACACAAAATTATTATACTTGGGATGGTAGCGATGGTTGGGATGTAAGTAATAATGGAATGACAGCTCAACAATTATGTTCAAGTTTGGGATCAGGCTGGTATCTTCCTCATCAGAAACAGCTTATGCAAGCATACATAGATGGTTCTTATGGTAATCTTGAATTTCCCGGTACCTATGACTATTACTGGTCTGCTACTACGGTATCAGATGCTCCTGGTATTGCGTGGATCGTCCTTTTGTCTAACGGGTACACGACCAACTACGTTAAGTTTGTGACCTACAGAGTCCGTTGTGTTCGTTTGGCAAACTAGAATTTGATTATTTGATGATTTGGATTATTTGATTATTTATTTATTTCCCCCCACCATTTTATGGTGGGGGGAAAAATTTAAATTTTATGGCTCAATATGATCATTTACAGATTTTTAGATCTTCATACAAATTAACTCTTGAAATTTATAAAGCATCACACAATTTTCCAAGAGAATACAAGTATACATTAGGTCAAAAGTTAAAAGATTTTTCATCAGATTTTATAAATTTAATAATTCTAGCAAATTCTCAGAAAGAAAAATCCAAGACCCTAGAAGATGCAAGATTAAAATTAGAACAATTAAAAATTCACATTAGGCTATCATCTGATTTAAAAATTTTAGGAATAAATAGGTTTGAGTTGTTTGCTGTATCTATTGAAGAAATATCAAAACAACTTTCTGGTTGGTATGATTGGTCATCTCAGCACACAATGGAACAAAAATAAAAAATATAAAAAGAGCCAGAATTTTAAATACTCGCGGGTATTAAAATAGGGCTTTCATTGCGATCTCATTCGGTTGAATTTCAACCATTATTTACAAAAATTTGTACTTTCCTTTGGAAAGATAAAGTTTTGGTGTTTTTAAAGTGATGAGATATTAATTTTCCGGTACAAATGACAATTACTGGTCTGCTACTACGATATCAGATGATCCTGGTAATGCGTGGAACGTCAATTTGTCAAACGGGAACACGAACAACAACGATAAGAATGAAACCAACAGAGTCCGTTGTGTTCGTCTGGAAATGAATATTATCTTTTTTTCTTGGCTCTTTTTATATTTTTTAAAAAATCCTTTTTTATTTTAAAAGAATAAAAATTGGTATCCTTATTTTCTATATAATTTTTTATATACAAAAATCTGTTTTCGTATAGATTTTTTCTAAGATTATATGTATTTGCATGTCTAAAATGTCCATAATATGAATTTATTGTTGCAAGTATTTTATTTATTGTTTTTATATCTGGATATTTTTTGAAATTGTATAATTCCATTTGAGAATTTTGTTTATATCCAAATTCTTCTAAAATTTTATTGAAATTATTTAATTTTCTTTTTAAGTTATTTACAACTCTACGCCTTGATAAAATATAATCATTTTTTATTATATAACCAAGCCAATTTATTCCATTATTTGTACTTTGTAAAATTTGTTTTTTGGGATTAAGCTCTAAGGCCAATTTGTATTTTAAAAATTGTGATATTTCATTTCTACAATAAATAAGTTCATTTTTATCTTTAGATAAAATAACAAAATCATCAACATACCGCATATAATATTTTGCTTTTAATTTGTGTTTTACGAATTGGTCCAGTTCGTTTAGATAAACATTTGCAAAAAATTGAGATGTCAAATTGCCTATTGGAAGTCCTTGAGTATTTGGTAGATAAAAAAGTGATTTGTGTTTTGGAATTAGTTGAAATAAACCTTTATCTCCTTTTTTGTGAAAGTTTTGAAGTGGATCGCAGAATATTATTTGTTTTGTAAGCCATAAAATTTTTTCATTTTTTAAATTTTTTGAAATAATTTCAAATAGTATTTTTTTGTTTATGTTCATAAAAAATCCTTTTATATCTAAATGAATGAAAAAAGCTTCGTTCTTATAATTTCTTGTAATTTGCCTTATAAATTTGTTTAGGTATTTTATAGATTTGTGAGCACCTTTTTCTTTTCTATTTGAATATGAATGAAATATAAATTTTTTTTCAAAAATTGGTTCAAGAAAATTATATAACAAATGATGAATTACTCTATCTCTAAAATCAGAGGCAAAAATTTCTCTAAGCATTGGCTCTTTTATTACAAAACATATAAATCTACTTGGTGTATATTTTTGATTATTTAATTCATTTTTTAGTTTTAAAATCTCTGACTCTAAATTTATTTCAAATTTTATTGCATTTTTTGTATTTATTTTGTTTTTACGACAATCAAGATATGCTTTATAAATATTCCGAAAGGTGAATAATTGTTTCAATTCATTTTTATTATTGACTAGCATAATGATTTGTATTACATAATTTATATTATAAAATTACATTTGTTTATTGACTAATCGTACAACTTATGATATCCTTTTTTAATATTACGGGAAAATTTTATTTTATTAATTTTTAATTTGTAAAAATAATGCCAACAATAAATCAATTGGTCAAAAAACCAAGAAGAGATAAAACTAGAAAAGCAAAGTCTGCAGCTTTGAAAGTTACTCATAATACTTTGAAAAGAACAAAGCATATAGATAAAGTAGGTTCTTCTTTTAAAAGAGGTGTTTGCGTAAAAGTTACTACAACTACTCCAAAAAAACCAAATTCAGCTCTTAGAAAAATTGCAAGAGTTAGACTTTCTAATGGTCAAGAAGTAACTGCATATATTCCAGGTATGGGACATAATTTGCAAGAGCATTCAGTTGTTATGATAAGAGGCGGAAGAGTAAAGGATTTACCAGGAGTTGCTTACCATATAGTCAGAGGTGTTTTTGACACTCAGGGTGTAGAAAATAGAAAGCAAGGTCGTTCACTTTACGGAGTAAAAAAACCAAAAAAATAATATTAAAGTTATAAATAATTAAATATAGAATATGAGAGGTAAAAAAGCTCCAAAAAGAAAAATAAAAGCAGATACAAAGTTTAGTAGTATTGTCATTGCAAAATTTATAAATTATGTAATGAAAGATGGAAAAAAATCTTTGGCAAAATCTATAGTATATAAATCTTTAGATATAGTTTCAGAAAAAACTAAACAAGATGGTTTATCTGTTTTCAATCAAGCTATGAAAAACGTAGCTCCTTCTGTAGAAGTAAAAGGTAAAAGAATTGGTGGTGCAAATTATCAAGTTCCAGTGGTGGTATCAGGAGAGAGAAGACAGGTTTTAGCATTTCGTTGGTTACTTGAAGCTACAAGAGCAAAAAAAGGAAAATCAATGGCAGAGAGATTGGCAGATGAACTTATTGCTGCTTATAGTAATGAAGGTGATGCTATGAAGAAAAAAGCAAATGTTCACAAGATGGCTGAATCAAATAAAGCCTTTGCTCATTTTGCTAGATAAAAATAGCTGTCAGCTTTCAGCAATCAGCTGTCAGCTTTTTTAAAGTTAAAATTTTTTAATTTAAATTATAAAATATATATGTCTAGAGAATATTCATTAGAAGATACAAGAAATATTGGGATTATTGCCCATATAGATGCCGGTAAAACAACAATAACCGAGCGTATTTTGTATTACACTGGTAAAAAACATAAAATTGGAGAAACTCATAATGGAGCAGCAGAGATGGATTGGATGGAGCAAGAAAAAGAGCGTGGTATTACTATTACATCAGCTGCTACTACATGTTTTTGGAATAATAAAAGAATAAATATTATTGATACTCCTGGACACGTAGATTTTACTGCAGAAGTAGAGAGATCTTTGAGAGTTCTAGACGGTGCTGTAACTATTTTTGACGGAAAAATGGGAGTAGAACCACAATCAGAAACAGTATGGAGACAAGCTGATAAATACAAAGTTCCTAGAATGTGTTTTGTAAATAAAATAAATGCATTGGGTGGTGATTTTGATATGAGTTTAAAATCTATAAAAGAAAGATTATCTACAAATGCATTTGCAATACAACTACCTATCGGTACCCAAGATCAACATAAAGGTATAATTGATTTAGTAGAAATGAAGGCCTATGTTTATTCAAATGAAGAACATACAGAAACAAAAGAAGAAGAAATTCCAGCTGATCTGTTAGAAACAGCAAAAGATCTTAGATCTCAGATGCTTGAAAAAGTAGTAGAGGTAGATGAGAGATTAATGGAGAAATATTTAAATGGAGAAGAACTTACTATAGAAGAAATAAAAAAACTTATTAGAAAAGCTACTTTGGCTGTGTTATTTTTCCCTGTTTTAGTCGGGGATGGTAGGACAGCAATAATAAAAAAACTTTTAGATGCAGTTGTTGATTATTTACCATCACCTGTAGAAGTACTCGCTATCGCTGGTGTAAATAAACACACAGAAGAACATATTGAAAGAAGAGCTGCTGATGATGAAAAATTTTCTGCATTAGCTTTTAAAGTAGCTGTAGATCCTTTTGTGGGAAAATTAATTTTTGTAAGAGTGTATTCAGGAATGTTAAAAGCAGGTTCTTATGTATATAATAGCTCTACTGACACAAAAGAAAGAATTGGTAGAATTGTTTATTTACATGCAAATTCTAGAGAAGATGTAAGTGAAATATATGCAGGAGATATTGCTGGCGTAATTGGTCTAAAAAACACAAAAACTGGTAATACATTATGTGCCGAAGGAGATGATATAGTATTAGAATCTATCACTTTTCCAGAACCTGTTATTTCTATGGCTATTGAACCAAAAACAAAACAAGATCAAGAAAAAATGGGTATTGCACTTAGTAAATTATCTGAAGAAGATCCTACATTTACAATAAAGACAGATGAAGAAGTACAACAAGTAATTATTTCAGGAATGGGAGAGCTTCATTTAGAAGTTTTAGTAGAAAGAATGAAAAGAGAGTTTAGTGTAGAGGTAAATACTGGAAATCCTCAAGTTGCATACAAAGAGGCTATAAAACAAGAAGCAGAAGCAGAAGGTAAATTTATTAAACAATCAGGTGGTCGTGGTCAATATGGTCATTGTTGGATTAGTATAAAGCCAAGAGAAAGAGGAGAAGGACATAAATTTAATGATAAGATAAAAGGAGGGGTTATTCCAAAAGAATATGTTCCCGCTATTGAAAAAGGTGTAAAAGAAGCTCTTGGAGAAGGCGTTTTGGCTCATTATCCTATTATTGACATAGAAACAACCGTATTTGATGGTTCTTATCATGAAGTCGATTCATCTGAGGCAGCATTTAAAATAGCTGGAAAGATAGCTTTCAAAGAAGCATTTAAAAAAGCAAATCCTATTATATTAGAACCAATTATGAAAGTGAATGTAATGACACCAGAAAGTTATATGGGTGATGTTATTGGAGATTTGAATTCAAAGAGAGGACAAGTAGATCATATGGAAGATAAGGGTAATATAAAATCTATTGATTCAAAAGTTCCTTTGTCAGAATTATTTGGTTACTCTACATCTCTAAGAGGTATGACTCAAGGTAGAGCAAGCTATTCTATGGAGTTTAGTCATTATCAAGAAGCTCCACAAAAAATAGCTCAAGAAATTATAGAAGGAACAAGAAGATAAGGTATTGATTTAATTTTCTTTTCATTGTAATATTGTACATTACTAAACAGCAATAATGATATGAATATAGATAAAATTTTAGATACAATTAATGATATTGGAAATGATGTAATTATTGCAAAAGATGATAAACCGCTTGCTGTTTTGATGAGTCTTGATAGATATAGAGAATTACTAAATAAAAAAGAAGTTGAAAAAAATAAAATAAAAATAGAAAATAATTTTGATAATTATGTATCAGATATAAAGAGACACATTATATCAGATAATTAATATAGTTATTTGCATTTTGTGAAAACTTTTGATAGAATATTATCACTATTAATTAATTCAAAAAAATAATTAAAATATTTAAAAAATTTTAAGTTGAACCTTTATATGGTTTGCTTAAATAATAGGGAGAATTAAGTTTATGGCAGAAGCCTTTGATAGATCAAAACTACATGTAAACGTTGGTACAATAGGACACGTTGATCATGGAAAAACAACACTTACAGCAGCTATTTTACAAGTTTTAGCAGCTCATGGTGGTATCGCTCAAAATAAATCAGTTGATCAGATTGATAATGCACCAGAAGAAAAAGAGAGAGGTATTACTATTGCAACAGCCCACGTAGAATATCAAACAGAAAAAAGACATTATGCTCATGTTGACTGTCCAGGTCATGCTGATTATGTAAAAAATATGATTACAGGAGCAGCGCAAATGGACGGAGCAATATTAGTTGTTTCAGCTGCTGATGGTGCTATGCCTCAAACAAGAGAGCATATTCTTTTGGCAAGACAAGTAGGTGTTCCTTATATTATAGTTTTCTTAAATAAAGTAGATCAAGTAAGTGACCCAGAACTTATTGACTTAGTAGAAGAAGAGGTTAGAGACTTATTGAAAAAATATGAATTCCCTGGAGATGAAATTCCATTTGTAAGAGGTTCAGCCCTAAAGGCTTTGGAAGATCCAAAGGGAGATGCAGGTAAACCAATACTAGAATTACTAAATAAGTTGGATGAATATATTCCTACCCCTGAAAGAGATTTAGACAAACCATTTTTAATGCCTATCGAAGATATATTTTCAATTGAAGGCAGAGGAACTGTAGTAACAGGTAGAATAGAAAGAGGTATTATAAAAACCAGCGAAGAAGTAGAAATAATAGGTATTAGACCTACTTCAAAAACAGTTGTAACTGGAATAGAAATGTTTAACAAGTCTTTGAATCAAGGTGAAGCAGGAGACAATGCTGGAATTTTGTTAAGAGGTACAAAAAAGGATGAAGTAGAAAGAGGTCAAGTACTTGCAAAACCAGGAAGTGTTACTCCTCATGCTGAATTTGAAGCTCAGACATATATTTTATCCAAAGAAGAAGGTGGAAGACACACTCCATTTTTCAAAGGATATAAACCACAATTTTATATCAGAACTTGTGATGTTACTGGTGATATAGAATTATCAGAAGGTACTGAAATGGTTATGCCTGGAGACACAGTAAATTTCAAAGTAAAATTATTACATCCAGTTGCTCTTGAAGAAAAACAGAGATTTGCCGTTAGAGAAGGTGGCAAGACAGTAGCTTCTGGTGTTGTAGTAAAGATTATCAAATAAGCTATGTAGATTTTTTATGATTGCCCTGAACAACATCATTTAAGTTCAGGGCAATTTTATAAAAACGTATTAATTTGTTCTTTATAAATAATATAAATATGGTAAAAGCAACTAAAGAAAAAGACGAAAAAACAACAGGAGAAATTTCAAATAGAATAAGGATCAAAATAAAAGCATATGATCATATGCTTATAGATCAATCTACAAAAACTATTATTGATGTAGCAACGAGAAATGGCGCAAAGGTAGTAGGTCCAATTCCATTACCTACAGAATTAAAAAAATATACAGTTTTAAAGTCAACATTTGTTCACAAAGATTCTAGAGATCAATATGAAATGAGAACATACAAAAGACTGATAGATATTATAGATCCAAATAGAAAGATCATTGATTCTCTCATGAGTTTAGATCTTCCAAATGGTGTTGACATTGAAATAAAGATGTGATAATCTTGTTTAAGTTATATAATAATTTTTATTCTTTGTAAGAATTCAAGCAACCCATTATTAAAAATGGAAGTACTTGGAAAATTATAATTAGAATAAGGAGATTTTGAAATCAATAAATTAAATTCTGCAAAATATATTAAATAGCAGAATCGCAACTTTACCCCTTGATAATATTAATTTATTAAAGTGTGAGGTTACGATTTTTTATATACAAAAAATTATATGAATTTCATATTAGGAAAAAAGATAAAAATGACGCAAATCTTTACCCCAGAAGGTAAAGTTATTCCTGTTACAGAGATTTCTGTAGAACCAAATACAATCTTAAGAGTTAAGTCACTTGAAAAAGATGGATACTCTGCAATTGTTTTAGCAGCTGGAAATAAGAAAAAAGTAAAAAAATCAATACTAGGATTATTTAAAAATTTTGGTAAATTTAGATATGTAAAAGAATTTAGAATAGATGATCCAAAAGATTTGAAACCTGGAGATATAATAGGACTTACAAGTTTTGAGGAAGGTCAAAAGGTAAAAGCAATAGCAATTTCAAAAGGTAAAGGATTTCAGGGACCTGTAAAAAGACATGGTTTTCATGGAACAGATGAACAGCATGGTAACAAAGACCAATCAAGAATGCCTGGAAGTATTGGAGCAACAGGACCCGCTCATGTTTTCAAAGGTACGAGAATGGCTGGAAGAATGGGTGGAGATAGAGTTACAATAGCTGGTTTAGAAATTATGAAAATAGATTTAGAAAATAATATTTTATATTTAAAAGGTGCAATAGCTGGCGGAAGTAATGCTTTAGTGCATATAGTTGGAACTGGTGATATAAAATTATATGAAAAACCAATTATAAAAGAAGAAATTGTTGAAGAAACTATATTGACACAAGAAGAAGTTGTTTCAGAAAATACAGATATAATTTCAGATGAAAATATTGAAAAAGAAAAACAGCCAGAAATTTCTTCAGAAGAAGTGGCTACCGTTATTACAGAAGAAGAAAAAGTAATAGTTGAACCAGACCTTAAAGTAGAAGAACAAGATAATAGCAATGAAAATAAATAAATATGATTAAAGAGAAAATTTACAATTGGGAAGCTAAGGATATTGGTGAAATAGAATTAAATTCTAACATTTTTGATGTAAAGATAAATCCAGTATTGGTACAACAAGTTGTAGAAGCTCATATGGCTAATAGAAGAGTTGCAATAGCTCATACAAAAATAATGGCTGAAGTCAGAGGTGGGGGTAAAAAACCTTGGAAACAAAAAGGTACAGGGCGTGCAAGACATGGATCTTCAAGATCTCCATTATGGATAGGGGGAGGAGTTACATTTGGTCCTAGAAAAGATAGAAATTTTGAAAAGAAAATAAATAAAAAGATGAAACAAAAAGCTTTGTTCATGATTCTTACAGATAAATTACGAAACGAAAAATTTAAAATTGTAGAAGATATTGTAATGGATACCAAGAAGACAAAGGACTTAGTTTTAAAAGTTAAAAATTTTAATTTATCAGATAAAAAAGTATTAATAACACTTAAAGAAACTAACGAAAATATAAAAGATTCTGCAAAAAATTTAAAAAATATAAAAGTAATGCCAGCTGATAGTTTGAATGTATATACATTATTAAATTATGAATATTTATTTTTAACTAAATCAGCAGTAGAAAAAATAAATAAACATTTTGTAAAGATAAATAATTAATATGGGATTATTCAATAAGAAAAAAGAACAAGACAATGATATAAAAAATTCATTAGAAAAAGTTGAAACTGATTTAACTATTGATGAAATAAAACAAGGTAAAACTACAAAAAAAGATAAAGCAGTTGTGGCTTCATCAAAAAAGAATATTTCAAAACAAGATAGTAAAGAAGCTTACAAATATTTGATAAAACCGCTTATTACAGAAAAAGCTACGCATTTAAAGGTGCAAAATAAATATTTATTTTTGGTTGATGATAGATCTACAAAAAATGAAATAAAAAAAGCTGTTTTTCATGTTTATGGTTATAATCCGGAAAGTGTAAATATAATAAATCTAGGTGGTAAAAAAGTTAAATTTGGAAGAACATCAGGAGTTAGAAAATGCAAAAAAAAGGCTATAGTAACACTTAAAAAGGGAGATAGTATAGAAATATACGAAGGAGTTTAATAGGATAATAGAACAAAAAATATGGCAATAAAAGTTTATAAACCTACTACACCGGCAAAACGCAAAACATCAGTTGTGCTAAATCCTATTTTGTCCAAAAAATCAGAACCATTAAAAAAACTTACTTGTATAAAGAAAAAAAATAGTGGTAGAAATAATCAAGGTAGGGTAACAGTCAGACATCAGGGTGGTGGAGAAAAGAGATATCTTAGAGATGTAGATTTCAAAAGAGATAAATATGATATTCCAGCAAAAGTTGAAAAAATAGAGTATGATCCAAATAGAAATGCATTTATTTCTCTAGTGTGCTATAAAGATGGAGAAAGAAGATATATACTTACAGCAGAAGGAATGCAGGTTGGTCAAGAGGTAATCTCTTCAAAAACTAAATTAGTATTAGTAGATGGAAATAGATTTCCTTTTACACTTATTCCAAGCGGTACCTCTGTATATAATGTAGAATTGACTCCTGGTAAAGGTGGTAAAATGATAAGAGGAGCTGGTGCAAGAGGAGTATTTACTGGTATTGAAGGAAAATATGCACAAATAAAATTACCATCATCTGAAGTAAGATTAGTTCCAAAAGATTGTTTTGCAACAATAGGACAGGTTTCAAATTCAGAATTTAGAAATATAAGATGGGGTAAAGCAGGTAGAATGAGACATCGTGGAATAAGACCTACTGTTCGTGGTAAAGCTATGAATCCATGTGATCATCCACACGGAGGAGGAGAAGGAAGACATCCAATAGGTATGAAACATCCAAAGACTCCATGGGGCAAGCCAGCACTTGGTGTCAAAACAAGAGCAACAAAAAAGTATAGTGACAGTATGATTTTAAATAGAAGAAAGAAAAGAAATAAATAATTTAAGTATTTTTTGTATAATATAAAAATATGTCAAGAAGTTTAAAAAAATTACCATTTACGTGTCCAAAGCTACTTAAAAAAATAGCTAAGGCAAAACCTGGAGATAGAAATTCTATAAAAACATGGTCTAGAGAATCTACAATTACTCCAGAAATGGTTGGTTACACAATAAATGTGCATAATGGAAAAGACCATTTACCAGTATTTGTTGTAGAAAATATGGTTGGCCATAAATTAGGAGAGTTTTCTCCTACAAAGAAGTTTATTTCTCATGGCGGTAAAATGGCAAAAGTCCAAAAGAAATAATTATTAATTTATCTAGATTGTTTATTTATTAAAAAAACTATGGAAGTTAAAGCAGTATTAAGAAGATATAGAGTAGCACCAAGAAAGGTTCGTTTAGTAGTGAATCTTATTCGTGGTTTGGATGTAGACAAAGCTCTAGGTCAGTTAGATTTTTTAGATAAGAAATCTACACTTGCTATCTCAAAACTTTTGAACTCAGCAATTGCTAATGCTGTGAATAATTTTTTATTGGAAAAGAATAATTTATATATTAAATCAGTATTTGTAGATCAAGGACCAGTTTTTAAAAGATGGATGCCAAAAGCACATGGAAGAGCTACAAAAATAAAAAAATATACAAGTCATATAACTATTATATTAGATGAGAGAGTTGAAAAATTAAAGAAAGAAAATTCTAAAAAAGTTGATGCAGGAAAAAAGAAATCTGAAAAAAAGACAAATTTGAAAGAGAATACAAGTGATAAAAAAAATAAAAATATCATTCCAAAAAAGAAATTTCTTGTTGATAGAAAGTCTATAAAAAATGTAAATGCAACAAGAAGTTTGAAGTCACATAATATAATAAAATCAGGAGATAAATAAAATGGGACATAAAGTAAATCCAATAGCATTTAGAATGGGGATGTCACAAAAATGGAGATCAAAGTGGTTTAGTGACAAAAACTATATAGAATATCTAAGGCAAGATATATTAATGAGAGGTTTTTTGAAGAAAAAACTTAGAGATGCAAGCGTTGCAAGTATTGAAATAAAAAGATCATCAGATGTTATTGAGATTGTAATACATTCTGCAAGACCAGGTATTATTATTGGAAGAGGTGGAACTGGTATTGAAGATTTGAAAAAAGAATTAATTAAAAAGTTTATTAAAAAAGAAAAATCAAATTTGAGAATTAGTATAGAAGAAGTTTCAAGACCATCATTGTCAGCTGCTATAGTTTTACAAAGTATTATAGATCAAACAGAAAAAAGAATTCCATTTAGAAAAGTTATAAAGAGAACTATTGAAAAATCTATGGAAGACGGATGTAAGGGTATAAAGATAACAATGTCTGGAAGATTAAATGGTGTTGAAATAGCCAGAACTGAAACATTAAAAGAAGGTAGATTGCCACTTCATACATTACGAGCAGATATAGATTATTCAAGAGGTGCAGCAGCAACTACATATGGTAAAGTTGGTGTTAAAGTATGGATTTATAGAGGTGATGCATCAAATACAGAAAATATAGAAGCAGAAAAAGATACAAAAGAAAATAAGAGAAATTTTGGTAAATTTAATAATAGAAGAGATAATAGTTATCAAAAAAATAATAAGAAATAAAGAATTAAATATTTTTAATATATGTTAGCACCAAAGAAACAAAAACATAGAAAATGGCAAAGAGGAGATCAGATAAGAGGTATTGCTACTCAAGGTAATAAAGTGAGTTTTGGTACCTATGGACTTAAAACACAGGAAGCAGCTTGGATTACCTCAAGACAAATAGAATCTGCAAGACGTGCTATAGTTCATCATTTACAAAGAGGAGCTAAATATTGGATAAGAATTTTTCCTGATAAGCCAATGACATCAAAAAGTGGTGAAATTCCTATGGGAAAAGGAAAAGGAGCGGTTGATCATTATGTAGCAGTAGTAAAGCCTGGTAATATATTGTTTGAATTAGAGGGTATCGAAGCAAATAGAGCAAAAGAAGCTTTTAGATTAGCATCTCATAAATTGCCAGTAAAGTGTACATTTATTACAAAATAATTTTAATTAATATGAAATTTGTAGAGTTGAAAAAAAAGAGCATAAAAGAATTAAATGATCTGTTGAAATCCAAAAGAGAGGAATTTAGGTCTTTGAGATTTAGTATAGGATCAGAACAAGAAAAAAATGTTAGAAAATTAAGAGAAGTAAAAAAAGTTGTTTCTAGAATTCTTACAATATTAAATAATAATTTTGAAAATAAAAGTACAGATAATCTAGTTACTCCAGAAAATTTAGATAAAGAAAAAGAAATAAATGAAGAAAAAATTAAATAGTATAAATATGAATAAAGAAATACAAAAAATAGAATCTAGCCCAAAAAAAAGACAGTTTAGAGAATTAAAAGGTGTTGTTGTTAGTAATAAAATGGATAAAACTGTTGTGGTAAAGATTGATGTGATAAAGAGGCATAAAATTTATAAAAAAAGTTATACTGTTAGTAAGAGATATAAAGCACATGATGCAATAAATCAATATAAAGTAAATGATATTGTTTTAATAAGACAAATAAAACCCATGTCAAAAGATAAAAAATGGGAAGTTATTAAAAAAATAAAATAATAATTTAAAAGCAAAGTATTTAAATATATGATACAACAACAGACAATGTTAAAAGTAGCTGATAACAGTGGAGGAAAAAAAGTCCAGTGTATTAAGGTGCTTGGTGGTACAAGAAGAAGATATGCTACTGTTGGTGATGTTATAGTTATAACAGTAAAAGTTGCTCAACCTCATAGTATAGTAAAAAAGAGTGAGGTTTTAAAGGCTGTAATAGTAAGACAGAAAAAAGCAATTAGAAGAAATAGTGGTATATATGTAAGATTTGATGATAATGCTGTTGTAATTTTAGATAAAAACAATAAAGATCCAAAGGGAAGTAGAATTTTTGGTCCTGTTGCAAGAGAGCTTAGAGCAAAAGGATTTAATAAAATTATTTCTTTGGCACCCGAGGTATTATAATAGATCAATAGAATTGAATAAAAAGTTAAATTATATATATGAAAATTAAGAAAAATGATACGGTAAAAGTAATTGTAGGTAAAGATAAGGGTAAAACAGGAAAAGTTACTCAGATTTTTTCTAAATTAGATAAAGTAGTAGTAGAAGGAGTAAATAAAAGTTTTAAAAATTTGAAACCAAAAAAACGTGGTGAGTCAGGTCAGAGAATAGAATTTGATTTTCCTCTAAACATCTCCAATGTAGTTTTAATATGTAAAAAATGTGGCAAGACAACAAGAGTTGCTTACAAAGTATCAGAAAATAATAAGTATAGAATATGTAAGAAATGTAAAGAAATAATAGATTAGTTAATTTAAAATTATGAGTATATTAAATACAAAAGAAAAATATCTAAAAGAAGTCGGACCAAAAATGATGAAAGATTTTGGTTATAAAAATATTCTTTCTATACCAAAGATTGAAAAGATTACATTAAATGTTGGACTTGGAAAATCTCTTACAAATAAAGACCTTGTAAAGGTAGTTGAGAGTACTCTAAAAAGAATAACAGGTCAGACATCAGTTCTTACAAAAGCAAAAAAGTCTATTTCAGCATTTAAAATTAGAGAAGGTATGGTAATTGGAGCAAAAGTTACTTTAAGGGGTAAAAGAATGTATGATTTTCTTGATAAATTGATTCATATTACATTTCCTAGAGTAAAAGATTTTCATGGAATAGACGTAAGAAAAAAACATATAGATAAAATGGGAGGTTTTTCATATGGATTCAAAGAACATATAGTATTTCCTGAAATAAAAGCAGATGAAGTAGAATCAATACATGGATTGGAAATTAATATGACAACTACATCAGAAAATCCTGCAGAAACTTATTTTCTATTAAAATATTTAGGATTTCCTTTTATTATAGATGAAGAGTTTGAACAGAAGTTAAAAGATCAGTATTTTTCTAAAAAGAATAAATAAAACCCAGTTAATCTGGAAAAAATATTATGGCTACAAAAGCACAAATAGTAAAATCAAATAGTAAACCAAAATACTCAACACGATCAAATAATAGATGTTGGCGTTGTGGAAGAGGTAGATCTTATATGAGTGATTTTGGAATATGTAGAATATGTTTTAGAGAATTAGCAAGTAAAGGTGAATTACCAGGAGTAAAAAAAAGTAGTTGGTAAATTATTAATAAAATTATTAAATAATAAGAAATATTTAAATATATGATGACAGACCCAATAGCAGATATGCTAACTAGAATCAGAAATGCTCAGGCTGTAAAAAAGCAAGAGGTTGTTTTTCCTTTTTCTAAAATAAAATATGAAATAGCAAAACTGCTCGTAAGGGAGAATTTTATAGAATCTGCTGAAAAGATTTCTGAAAATAAGTTTGATCAAATAAAGATAGTTTTGAAATACAAAGAAAATGGAAAACCATTTGTAGAACATATAAAGAGAATCAGTAAGCCGGGTCAGAGAGTTTATATAAATAACGGAGAAATACCAAATGTTTTAAATGATTTAGGTTTGGCAATATTATCTACATCTCAAGGTATTATGACAAACAAGAAGGCAAGAAGAATGCAAATAGGTGGAGAATTATTATTTGAAATTTGGTAGAATTAAGTTGAAAAGTCATAAAGTACAAAGTTGAAAGTACTTTATAACTCAGAACTTTATAACTTTAAACTAAAAATTATGTCAAGAATAGGCAAACAACCAGTAAATATTCCAGAAAATGTTCAAGTAAAAATTGAATCAGGTGTTATTTATGTTGATGGACCAAAGGGAAAGTTGAATCAAAATTTGGTACCAAATGTAAATGTGGAAATAAAAGAATCACAAATTATTGTAAGTGTTGATAATCCAAAGAACAAAGAGCAAAGAGCAAAATGGGGACTACAAAGAAGTCTTATAAATAATATGGTTATTGGAGTCACAAATACTTTTGAAAAAAAGTTAGAAATAAATGGAGTTGGATATAAGGCCAGTATTAGCGGTCAAAAATTGACAATACTTGCTGGATATTCTCATCCCGTAGATTATGATTTACCAGAAGGAATAAGTGGATCAGTAGAAAAAAATTTAATAACAATTGTAGGTATAGATAAGCAGTTAGTAGGAACTGTAGCTGATAAAATAAGAAAAATTAGAAAACCAGAGCCTTATAAGGGTAAGGGTATAAGATATTTTGGAGAAGTAGTAAGAAGAAAAGAAGGAAAAACTTCTAAGAGTTAATATATCCAGCTGAGCTGGGGATAAAAAAATATATGGATAAAAATATTAAAAAAGATGTTTCAAAGAAAAGAATTCATAATAGAGTTAGATCTGTTGTAATAGGTACTGCAGTAAGACCAAGAATGAGTGTATTTTTCAGTTTAAAACATTCATATGTTCAGCTTATTGATGATGAGAACAGTAAAACACTTATTAGCGCTAATGATAAAGAGTTGAAATTAAATGGTAAGAATATTAAGATAGCAGAAGAACTTGGAAAATTAATAGCAAAAAAAGCAAAAGAAATAAAAATTGAGAATGTTGTTTTCGATAGAGGATCTAAAAAATATCATGGCAAAGTAAAGGCATTGGCTGATACTGCCAGAGCAGAGGGTTTAAATTTTTAAGGATAATTTTATTATATGAGAGAAAAATTTCAAAAAAGAGAGAAGCCAGAATTTGAACAAAGATTAGTAGATATAGCTAGAGTTACTAGAGTAATGGCAGGCGGAAAAAGACTCAGATTCAGAGCTTGTGTTGTAATCGGAGATTTAAATGGAAGAGTAGGTTGGGGTATAGCAAAAGGAGCCGATGTTTCAATTGCTATAAACAAAGCTGTTTCAAAAGCAAAAAAGCAAATGATAACTGTAAATACATACAAAAATACTATAGCTCATGAAGTGAAGAAAAAGTTCAAATCTGCTTTTATTTATTTAAAACCAGCACCTGAGGGAAGAGGGGTTATAGCAGGCGGTGTTGTAAGAGATGTTATGGAACTTGCTGGTATAAAAGATATTATTGCAAAAATGTATGGTTCAAATAGTAAAATAAATAATGTAAGAGCTACATTTGAAGCATTATCTGATTTAAGATTACTAGAAGAAAAAAAATCTGATTCAAAAGAAAAGGTATTAGAAAAATCAGAATCTATTTTAGTAGAAGATATAAAAAAAGAAGAATAAATAATTAAAGATAAATAGTTAGAGAATTAGAATGTTAGAGTCAGATAAATTATAAATAATATCTCTGACGCATTAACTAATTAATACGCTAACTCACTAAATATATGTTGACTCTAAGTAATTTAAAGATAAATAAAAAATCTAAATCAAAAAAGCAACGTCTTGGTCGTGGTAATTCTTCTGGCCGTGGTAATTATTCTGGCCGTGGTATGAAAGGTCAAAGGTCAAGAAGTGGTGGAAAATCAGGATTAAAGAGACTCGGAATGAAAAAATTAATAGCTCAATTGCCAAAACATAGAGGTTTTAATAGAATTAGTGAAAAATTTGAAGTTTTAAATTTATCAATATTAGAATCAAAGTTTAATACAGGAGATGAAGTGAGTGTAAAAACTTTATTGAAATTGGATTTAGTGTCATCTATAAAAGCTAATGTAAAAATATTAGGCAAAGGTAATCTAACAAAGAAATTGAAAGTGAAGGCTCATGATTTTTCAAAATCTGCCAAAGAAGCTATAATAAAAGCTGGTGGAGAAGTAATAGAGACTCCTAAATTTAAAAAGAAACCAACTCTTAAGAAATCAAAGAGAGTTGCACATAAAGATTAAAAATGTTAGAAAAGATAAAACAAATCTATAAGATTAAAGATCTAAGAAATGCAATTGGATTTGTTTTTGTCATGCTTATAATAACTAGAATAGTTGCACATATTCCTATTCCTGGAGTAAACATTGCAGAATTAAAAAACTTTTTTGAATCAAATCAAATTTTAGGATTATTGAATATTTTTTCTGGAAATGGATTAAAAAATTTTTCTGTAGTAATGCTTGGAATCGGTCCTTATATTACAGCTTCTATTATTGTTCAGCTTTTAACCATGATAATTCCTTCACTTGAGGCAATATCAAAAGAAGGTGAGTCAGGACAGAAAAAAATAAATCAATATACAAAATATTTAACAGTACCACTTACAATGATGCAGAGCTATGGTTTTATTAAATTGTTTCAAAATCAATCTCAATATTCTATAATAGGGCATCTTAGTGTAGCTCAATATATAGTAGCGCTTGTTACAATAGCAGCGGGTACTATGTTTTTGGTTTGGATAGGTGATCTTATTACAGAGAAAAAAATTGGAAATGGAATTTCACTTTTGATATTTGCTGGTATAGTTGCAGGTTGGATTTCTTCTATTCAAGGAATGATAGCTGTTTATGATCCATCAAAATTATTTGGTATACTAGCTTTTCTATTTGTAGCACTTGCTACGGTAGTTGTAGTAGTTATTATAAATGAAGGACAGAGGAATGTGCCTGTTTCTTATGCAAGACGAGTTAGAGGAAATAAAATGTATGGTGGTGTAAATACTCATTTACCACTCAAAGTAAATCAAGCAGGAGTTATTCCTATAATTTTTGCTATATCTCTTATTCTTATTCCACCTATGATTGCAAAGTTTTTTGCTTCAGCCGGAAATCATATAGTATCTGGCTTTGCAAACTTTATAATTAATTTATTTCAAAATCAGGTTTTTTATGGAGTAAGTTATTTTTTGCTTGTTGTTGGTTTTACATATTTTTATACTGCTATTATATTTCATCCAGATCAAATATCAGAAAATTTACAAAAACAAGGTGGATTTATTCCAGGAATAAGACCTGGTAAGCATACAGCAGAGTATTTACAAAACATTGTTACTCGTATTAATTTAGCAGGTTCTTTATTTTTGGGAGCTGTTGCAGTGTTACCTGTAGTGTTACAGAGTCTTACAAAAGGATTAGGTTCTATGGTTATAGGTGGTACTAGTATACTTATAGTAGTATCAGTTGTTATAGAAACAGTAAAACAAATAAATGCTCAACTTACAATGAGAAATTACGAGGAACTTTAATAATTGCATAATTGAATAATAGTTCAATAGTTTAGTTGAATTCGGATTTTTATCCGATTTTTTGTTTATTTATACTATTTGACATTATTGATTATTTGTGATATAATGATATATTGAAAAATTAATAAAAAAATTGTCATTCGTAGCCTTGGCGAAGAATGACAAGGAGGAAAAATGTTTCAAGGCATGGTTATGGGCATTATATTCGGTATTATTACCGTATTAGTAGCTCTGGTATTTGGGATTTTTATCCCAAGTCCGTACAATCAATATGTTGCCGTTTTTGTGACAACATTGTTTATGTCAGGGCAAGTTGAAAAATTTTTCTGGAAAGTGTTTTTGTCAATTGGGATGGGATTCGTTTTTTGGCTAGTTCTATTAGCCGATCCCAAGCCAGCAATGACACCAGCTGTGACGTTTTTTTCACATGCCGGAGTAGCACTTGTTGGACTCATAATTTTCCATGAATTCAGAAAAGAAAAAGATTAGTCCCATCTTTAGGATGGGACAAAATATATCAGGGCAGGTCGGAGGATCTGCTCTTTTATTATTGTTTTTGGTATGAAAATAGAGTAATATAATTATACATATTATTAATTATAGGGAAATAAAAATATGAACATAGTATTTTTGGGAATGCCTGGAAGTGGAAAGGGGACTCAGGCTGAAATATTATCAAAAAAGCTAAATATTCCAATGTGTTCTACTGGAAATTGTTTTCGTAAAAATATAAAAGATGGTACAGAACTTGGTAAAAAAGTAGAAGTTATTATTTCACGTGGAGAGCTTGTTCCAGATAAAATTACATTTCAGATGTTAAAAGATGAAATACAAAATACTGATTTTTCAAATGGGATTATTTTGGATGGTTATCCAAGAGATTTAGAACAAGCTGAAAAATTGGATGAAATTTTAAAAGTTGATATAGCTTTTAACATAGAAATGTCACAAGAACAAGTACTTCTTAGAATAGGTGGAAGGAGAACATGTAAATGTGGAGCTACTTATCATATAGAATTTAATCCCCCAAAAAAAGATGGAATTTGTGATGTATGTGGAGAAGAATTATTTGTAAGAGATGATGCAAGGCCAGAAATTATAAAAGAAAGAATAAAAGTTTACAAAGAACAAACAGAACCTCTTATAGAATATTACAATAATAAAGGAGTTTTAATAAATATAAATGGAGATCCTATAATATCAGAAGTGACAAAAGAAATATTTGAAAAATTAAAACTATAAAATGATTACAGTAAAGACAAAAGAAGAAATAGAAATTTTATCCGAAGGAGGACAAATATTAGCCACTGTTTTAAAAGAAGTGGGTGAATATGTAAAGGTTGGGGTAAGTACAAAAGAGCTTGATGATCTTGCAGAAAGATTGATATTAAAATATGGTGGACTTCCATCATTTAAAGGTTATGGAGCCGAAAATCCATATCCAGCTACACTTTGTACATCTATAAATGATGAAGTAGTGCATTGTATTCCAAATGAAAATAGGATACTCCAAGATGGGGATATTATAGGACTTGATATTGGTATGAGATGGCCAAAAGATAATGGTTTTTTTACAGATCATGCTATAACATTTCCAGTAGGGAATGTAGATTCAAAAATTATAGATCTATTAGATGTAACAAAGGGAGCATTAAATAAAGCAATAAGTATTGTAAGGCCTGGAATGTATATTGGCGATATTGGTGAGACAATTGAAAATTATGTAAAATCAAAAGGAAATTATGGAATAGTAAAAGACTTGGTAGGTCATGGAGTGGGATATGAGGTACATGAAGATCCAAAAATTCCAAATTATAAAACAAAAAGTAAAGGAGAGATATTAAAGTCAGGAATGGTTCTTGCAATCGAACCAATGATAAATATCGGAAGTTCAGATATAAATTTTTCAAGGGATAGTTGGGATATAAAAACAAGAGATGGCTCTATATCAGCACATTTTGAACATACTATTTGTGTGACAGATTATGGATGTAAAATTTTAACAACTATTTAATTATTTTTATGACAAGATTTTTGGGAATAGATTATGGAAGTTCAAAAATAGGTCTTGCATTAGGTGATAATGAGCTCAAGATGGCTTTTCCTTTTAAAATTTTAAGTGAGGAATTTTTTTGGACAGATATAAAAAGTATTATAAGTAGAGAAAATATAGATGAAATAGTTTTAGGTCTTCCAAAAAATCTTGAAAATAATGATACAAATCAAACAAATTTTGTATTGGAATTTTTAAAAAAACTAAGATCAGAAATAAATCTACCGATACATTTAGAGGATGAAAGAATGACTTCACTTATGAGTCAAGGAATGCAAGGTAAATATGTAAGGTCTGATTCTAGAAAAAGTAGTAGAAAAAACAAAATCAAAATAAAATCAGATGACGATGCGTCTGCCGCAGCTATAATATTAGAATCTTATATAAAAAGAAATTATGATTTATAAAATAATTTTATATTTTTCTATATTTTTAATATCAACTTTTTTAAGTTATATTTTTGCATTATGGATGAAAAAAATATCTTTCAAATTAAATATTTTAGATTATCCAAATGAAAATAGAAAAGTGCATGATAGACCAATTCCGCTTTTGGGTGGATGGGCAATTTATATTGTTTTTGTTTTGATGATGATAATTTTTTGCCTGTTTTTTAAAAGTTGGATTTTTAGTCCAAGTATAGATATTCTTCAAATTGTGGGAATACTATTCGCTGGATTTATAGTAATGCTTGGGGGAACATTGGATGATAAGTATAATTTTTCTGCAAAAAAACAATTGATTTTTATCCTTTTGGCATGTGTCTTTATAATATTCACAGGGACAAATATAAAATTTATAACTCGTCCGGGTGGAGGAGTAATAGACTTAACTGGCCCAGAAATGAAATTTTTTGGATTTAATATATCTTTGTTTGGTGCAATATTTACATTTTTATGGCTTATTATTATTACAAATACAACAAAATTACTTGATGGTTTAGATGGACTTGCAGCGGGAATTACTGAGATAGGAATGTTTGTGCTGTTTATAGTGAGTTTGTTTTGGGATAAGCCATATACTGGAACATCTATTATGATTTTGATTTTTTCCGGTGCAATATTTGGATTTCTTATTTTGAATTTTTTCCCAGCAAAAATATTTTTGGGAAATGGAGGAAGTAATTTGTTAGGACTTATGCTTGGAGCTTTATCTATTATAAGTGGAGCAAAAATTGCCACAGCGCTTCTTGTAATGGGACTTCCACTTCTTGATATGACTTGGGTAATAATTCAAAGGATTATAAAAAAAGAATCACCATTTACTCATGCTGACAAAAAACATTTACATTTTCGTTTACTTGAAATAGGCTTTAGTAAAAAACAGTCAGTTTTGTTTATGTATTTTGTATCAATAGTTTTTGGACTTGTAGCACTTTTTCAAAATACGATAGGAAAAATTTCTACAATATTAGCACTTTTTGTATTTACTATTTGTATTTTCTTTTATATTTATAAAAAAAGAGATGAAAAAAAAGTCCTTAATAATAATTAGTATTTTGATACTTGTATTTTTGTTTGTATTGTATTTTGATATCAAAAAAGTTCATGCACCAGAAGTTGCAAAAATTGTTATATCATCTTATGTAATAAACGTAGAATTAGCAAAGACGGATATTCAAAAATCCAAAGGACTTTCAAATAGAGATAATTTGTGTGAAAATTGTGGTATGCTTTTTCTTTTTGACGAATTAAAATTACATAATTTTTGGATGGGAGAAATGAGATTTCCACTTGATATTCTATATATAAAAGATTATGAAATAGTAGAAATATTTAAAAATATTCCAGTTTTTACAGATAATGATTATACAAGAATTTATCCTACTAAAAATGCAAACAAAGTTTTGGAATTAAATGCAAATTGGTGTGATAAAAATAATATAAAAGTTGGAGATAAAATTAATTTGATAAATGAATAATATAAAAATAAAAGTTGAATATGTGTATGAAAAAGGTGTTCATAAAATAAGTGAAGACTCATATTTGATTGGCAAAAATATTTTTGGTGTTTTTGACGGTGCTGGAAGTCTTATAAATTATGTAGATAAAGAAGGTTATACAGGCGGATATTTAGCTTCTAATATATGCAAAAATATTTTTCAAAATGAAAAACTTGATTTGTATAAACTAGCAATAAAGGCAAACAATGAAATACAAAGACAAATGATGGAAAATTGTATAGACATGTCAAAAAAAGAAAATCTTTGGAGTACAACAGTTTCTGCTATAAAAATTAATCATAAAGATAAAACATTTGAATGGATACAAACAGGAGATTCTTTGATTATTGTAATTTATAAAAACAATAAATATAAAGTTTTGATAAAAAATTATGATCATGATAGTGAAACCCTTCTTTTGAAAAAAGAATTATTGGTTTCTGGTGATAAAGATATTAAAACAAAATTATTAACACAAATGTTGAAAGTTAGAAGAGGAATGAATAAAAAATATGGAGTATTAAATGGAGAGTCCAGTGCTGTAAAATTTTTGAAAAAAGGTAAACTAAAAATTGATAATATAAAATATGTATTAATGTTTACAGACGGTCTATTTTTACCAAAAATTGATCCAAAATTACCAGATGATTTTGATAAATTTGTAGAAATGTATATGAAAGGTGGCTTTTTGAGAATAAAAAAATATGTAAGAAAGTTGGAGAATACAGACTTAGACTGTTATAAGTATGTAAGATTTAAAAAACATGACGATATAACTGGAATAAGTGTAACTTTTGAGGATGAAAATGCTTAAATTGAATGGTTGACTTTTTCATCTTATTGTAGTAAAATTCTATTACTATATTTATAAATTTAAAACTAGTAAATCATATGAAATTAGCAGTTATAAAAACAGGTGCAAAGCAATACAAAGTAAAAGAAGGTGACAAAATCAAAGTCGAAAAAATAATTGGAGCAGAAGGTGAAAAATTTGAATTTGATAATATTCTTTTAATAGCTGACGGAGATAAAGTAGAGCTTGGCAAACCAAATTTGGATACAAAAGTAGAAGCAAAAGTTCTAAAACAAGTTAGGGCTAGAAAGGTCAGAGTAGAGAAGTATAAAAATAAAACAAGATATCACAAGGTATATGGTCACAGACAACATTTTACAGAACTAGAAATTACAAAAATATAATCATTGCTTCAAATAAAAAAAGTCCCATTGAGCTAAGCTTGATGGGGCTTTTTGTTTATATTGAATATTGTTAATTTTTATAATTTTTTTGGAGGTAGTGGTATAAACATACTTGTCTGTTTTTTATATTCTAGAAATTCTGGATTTTTAGACATTTTTTTCTCTAAAAGTGGAATTCCAGAAATTTTTAAAATAAGGATTGTAATTGTAATTGGTCCAATAATTCCAACTAATCCATTTGTAACATTTATTGCAATCAACCAAATACCCCACCACTGTGTAACTTCACCGAAATAATTAGGATGTCTCGTGTATTTCCAAAGTCCAGTTTTCATAAGCTTGCCATTATTTTCTGGATTTTTAATAAATTTAGCAAGTTGAGAATCTCCGGTTGACTCAAAAAAGAACCCAATAATCCATATTATTATTCCAAAGAAATCAATTATTGATAAATTGGTATTTGAATTTTTATTTATAATTAATACTGGCAAACATATAATAAATAATAAAACACCTTGTAAAATATAAACTTGTATGTATGATCTAATGTAAAAATATTTTCCCCAAGATTTTCTCCACTCTTGGTATCTGTAATCTTCTTTTTTATTTTTGTTACGTTTGTAAATGTGTAATGCTAATCTAATTCCCCATATACTAACAAGTATTGCAACAATTAACATGCGAAAATTATAATTATTTGAAATGAAAAAAGATATCCATGTAAGAAGTACAAAACCTAAACCCCAAGCCACGTCAGCAAGATCATTTCTTTTTTTAATTAAAGAAATAATAAACCAAACATTCATGTAAATGAATAATGTAATTATCAAAATTAAGTAATAATTCATAATTATATTTTAGTTATAATAAAAAAACTTATTACACAAACTAGTGCGGATACTACTGTACCCCAAATTAAATCAATAATAGTAACTATAAGTGGCCAATCTTTTATTGTAGCGAGATTTGTTAAATCGTATGTTGCATAAGTAATTAATCCAAAAAGTGCACCAAATAAAAGTGCATGTATCCAAGAATTTTTTTCTAAAGCAGGGGTAATAACAAAAATTGTAATTCCAAGAATAAAAAGCAAATAAAAAATGATTGCTGATAGCCAGTTGATATTTGTTTTCATTAGGAATCCAATTTGTTTTGCATAGAAATTCTTTGCTATCAGTCCTAACCATAGCATATCAATAGCAAAGAAAACCGGTAGGGCAGTAAAATAAATTTTTGTAAACATAGGTTAATATATTACTTAATTAATTTTATTTGCTTATATTTTAAGTTTAGTACTTATTTCTATTTTATTCCATTCTTTTTTAATTATTTCTTCTTTTTCAACTTTTTTTGGTCATTCTTTTTCCACCTTTTTCTAGAAAAAGGTGGAGCTAAAAAGTCGCGAGCACATAAAAATTTTTAAATTTATCATTTCGTCAAGCTAAAACTTCAAACGTTACCTGTTTGTAACCTGAAGTTTTTTTACGCTTGACTTCATTCAAATTTTAAAAAATTTTTATAAGCTCGCCTTCTATTAATTCTGGATGTATTTTGTATATATCCTTCATAATTTCAATAAATTTTTTCTTATCTCCAATAAAGTGGTTCAAATTTGTTTGTGTAAATAAACTTTTACTTGATTCTGGAAAAGATTCTATATTGATCAACTCAGGATTACTTAATAAGAAATATGCTTTATACGTTCCCATCCAAAACGATATATTATTTGTAATTTGTTCATATAATAAAATCGAATCTAGTAGCACATACATGTTCATCTCTGGATTGAATTCTAATATACCATCTGGATCGTTATCTGCATGTTTAAAAAAGTTTTGATAGCTTCTTGTTTTAGTTATAAAATATGACTTTTTATCATCTTTAACGTATGCTAAAAGTTTATCATAAATAAGTGAGGTTGCCTTGAACTTTTTGTTACTTTTTAGATCTAATAGTATTTTTTGTGACGCAGATGCAAGCGTATGTATTGACACAATATCTTGGTCATTTAAAAAAAGTTCTAAAGCGCAGTCAAGTTGTCTTTTAGATGCTTCTATTTTTGTTATTTTATAGAAAGTCATAATTATTTAATTTCTCTTCTATTTTCTAGAGCAGAGGAGAGAGTGATTCCGTCAGTATATTCTATGTCAGAGCCCATTGGAATACCCCGCGCTAGACGGGTAATTTTTATAGTAGAATTTGCCAAAATATTTTTTATATAATTTGTTGTAGCTTCTCCTTGAATATTTGCATCAAAAGCAATAATTATTTCTTTTGTATTTTCGGTTTTTACCCTGTTTAATAATTCTCTTATATATAATTTATCCGGAGTAATTCCTGAAATAGGATCAATGAGTCCGCCAAGTATGTGATATAGGCCATTGAATTTTTTTGTATTTTCTATTGTTTCTAAATCTTGTACACTAGAGACAATGCATAATGTAGTTTTGTCTCTATTTGAATCAGCACAAATACTGCATGGATTTGTGTCAGAAAATTTGTGACATAATTGACATACTTTCAAATTTTTTAAATCTTCAAGGGAGTTTGTAAATTCTTCAATTTTTGCTTTTGGTTTTGAAGCAAGAAACAAAGCAAGTCGCTCGGCCGTTTTTGGACCTATTCCTGGAAGAGTAGTAAATTGGTTTATTAGATTTTGTAAATGTTTGGAATACATTATAATTAATTTTGAATGATTAATGATGAATGATGAATAAATTTAGGAATTTTTTAATTTTGAATTATTTCTTAATGAAGATAGTATTTTTCCAAATATTAAAGTTAATTCCTCTGCTTCTCTTTGTGTATTTTGAATTATTGAATTTTCTGTTAAATTATTATCTTTTATTATTTTTAGCCAATATTTTGTTTCACAAATTTCCTTTTTACAAATATAAATTTTGTTTTTAAAATCATTTTTTGAGCATGCATTATTGGCTTCAGCATAATTTGCACCTACACTTGTTCCAGATTTTATTAATTGAGTAATTATTGGTTTGTTTATAACATCTTGAGTAATAGATTTATAAAGTTCTATTACTAAATTCGAAAATTTAGTAGTTCTAACTTCCAGATTATAGTCTGGATTTTTTAAATCGCTTTTCATTTTCTTAATTTAATAATTAAATAATTTATTCAAAATTTTAAATTCATAATTAGAAATTAAGATCTGGCATTTTTATTTCACCTGACTTAAATTTGTCTGACATAATTTTTTGAATTTTCAAGATTGCGTCATTGAACAAATTTGGAATAATATTTTCCAATTCTTTGTTAGAAATTCCATCTGGAATATTTATAGATTGAACTTTTTGATTGCCGTCCATTTTTAATACAACACCACTTCTACTAACTTCTACAAGTTCTTGAGAAAGAGAACTTTGCATTTGTTTTGCCTGTTGTTTTAAATCTTTTATTTGATTTAGTTTTGAAAATACGCTCATATATTTTTTTGTTTTATTAATTATTGTTTATTTATAGATGTCACCTCGAGCGTAGTCGAGAGGTCTCGAAGTTAAATTTTATTATAAATAATTGCGAGATTTCTCCACTTTGTCCCGCTCAGCGGGACTACGGTCGAAATGACTTCTGATTTTAAAATTTTAATATTCTTGTGATGGAGGAGGAACACTACTACCTTTTTCTAAGCTTTTGAAACTTACAGTTTCTTGATCAAAAAACAATCTTACCATTCCAGTGGGTCCATTTCTATGTTTTGCTATATGAATTTCTGCTGTACATTTTTCTTCAGGTGTAAGATCTTCGAATCTGTAACTTCTATCAGCGGCTTTTCTGTAAATAAACATTACTACGTCAGCATCTTGTTCAATAGAACCAGATTCTCTTAAGTGAGCTAATTTTGGTATAGCTGGTTTGAATTGTTCTACTGCTCTAGATAATTGTGATAATGCTATGATAGGAATGTTTAGTTCTCTTGCAATAGTTTTTAGACCTCTTGTGATTTCTGCAACTTCTTGAACACGAGATTCTGCATTTGCTTTGCTTTCCATAAGTTGTAAATAGTCAACTATAAGGAGAGAAAGATTGTGTTCCAATTTTAATCTTCTAGCCTTTGTTCTTATCTGCATTATATTCAAACTTCCAGAATCATCTATAAATATTTTACTTTCAGCAAGTGTGCCCATTGCATTTCCTATTCTTGGAAAATCGTCATGTTCATCCCTGTCAGACAATCTTCCTGTTCTCATTTTCCATAGAGATACTCCCGCTTCAGCACATAATATTCTGTCTACAAGTTCTTCTTTGCTCATTTCAAGAGAAAACAATCCCACACACTCTTTATTTTTTGTAGCAACGTGTCTTGCTATATCAAGAGCAAAACTAGTTTTTCCAACACTAGGACGAGCAGCTATAATAATAAGATTTGATTTTTGAAATCCAGCAAGTAAATTATCTAGATCCACATAGCCAGTAGGAATACCTCGAAGCTTGCCTTTGTTTTTGTGAAGCTCATCTATTCTATCAAAAGTGTCATGAAGTACGCTTGAAATTGCAATAAAATTTTGTTTTAAAAATTTTTGTGAAATACCAAAAAGTTTTTGTTCTGATTCATCTAGTACATTGTCTACGTTTTCTGTCTCGTTGTAGGCAAGGGACGTAATTTCAGAAGATGCTTTTATAAGTCTTCTAAGTGTTGCTTTTTTTTGTACTATTTCTGCATAGTATTTTACATTGCTTGCTGTGACAACTGAATTTGAAAGACTTGCAAGATAAGTTTTTCCACCAATATTTTCAAGCTCATTTTCTTCTGTCAAAATATTACTAACAGAAAGTAAGTCTATTGGCTCTCTTTTATCATATAAACTTATACATGCTTTGAATATAATTCTATGAGCTGTTTTATAAAAATCATCTTCATTTATAGAGTCAGCGATTTTATTTATAGCCTCTGGATCTATAAGAACAGAGCCTAATACATTTGCTTCAGCTTCTAAATTATGAGGTGGTATTTTATCTTTTGTGTCTGTATTAAAATTATTCATTTTTTTTCTTTTAATAGTGTTTATATTTTATCAGAAATAGGGTTTTGAGCAAGTTATTTAGTACACAATTTATACCCTGTTTTTAGGTGAAAGTATTACTTGACATGACAATATTTATGTTGTAATGTATATACAAATAGAATCCTTAGGAGAAGAGATGAAAAATACTACAATAGTAGCAATATGCATAATAATATTAGTGTTCTTTGTAAGCTGTAAAGAACATAATTCCGAAAATTCCTCAAAAGAAAAGGTTATTTATAGCAAGAGCGATTCCTTGCAAAACGCTGTTTCAAAAAAAACCCCAGAAAAATTCGAAGGGTTAAGTAATGAGATGATTCAAAAAATAAAAACCCATACAACAGACCAAAAAATAGTGAGAGTAATAAAAAACTCTCGCGGTCTGGAAAGCCTTATGGGTCATCCTGTTATTGGAACTGTAACGGTAGTAAATCCAAATGGGAAAGTATTAAAAAATTTCCCCAATGATTTACACTATATGGGGGACGTTGTTATAGAAGACAACCTCAAACATATTTGGGTTTTTAGAAATTCTTTTGTGTCGCATAAGGGGGATCGTCTTGAAACTTTAGACGTATTAAGTAATGATGAAAGTGAATTGGATCAAACCAGTAACTATGCTTATGATCAAACTTTAGATATAAAATACAATCTTTCTATCCCATTTTCTAAACCAATTTTAGTAAATAACCAAAAAACCAAATCCATGCGATTCACTTCTGATAGTCTATCTATCAAAGAAAAAGAAACTTTTTCAAGTGAAAGCTTGGAAAGATATAAAATTATACAGAATGCTATAAACGAGACTATGTCTCGTATTGTAATACTTCAAGGTAAACTTGAAGATCCAATTGTTTTCAATAATGATAAACTCAATACTCAATTTAAAGATGAGTTGAGTCTTCAATATGACCTACTGAATAAACAGCAGGAATTTATAAAGGAGTTTGAGACCTTACGTGAATAAGCGTCTTAGTTTGAAAACAGATTAAGACTATCAACATAAATTATCGACCACCAGACTGAGGTTTGGTGGTTTTGTTTTGTTGACTGATCGTTGGCAGGGCGATTTTAATTTTAAGATATTAATTATAAACAATAATGGTTGATCAATTTTATTGTGACAATTTTGATGTTTAAAAAATTTAGTTAGAGTCAATAATAATATGAAAATCAAGGTTTTTAAAAATAAATTAAGTTTAATTATTATAATTTTAAAGTGTTGTCAAGCTATTGAGCTATTACGTTATGCTTGACAAAAATTCAATAATATGATATCATTTAACAATGAACAATGTGGCAGTTGTTCCAATTGATGGCATAATGCCCGATTGAAAAGCCAAATAAAGGAGGAACCGATGAAAAGGTTCAAATTAACGCCACTTGAGAAGGCCTGCCTTCTTAAGAAAGCAGGGATTATTGAATCCCTGGCCGAGTATGATAATAGTTTTAGTGTTAGGGAGTTTGATACTCCCTACGACCCTAAAAAATCCCCGGCCATGGAATTCTCATGGGATGAAGCCATGGAATTCCGCTCATATAGGAAAGTCTTTAAGATCCTATTTTCTGGGAAACTGTTCGTAGTAGTTGAAAACTACTGGGAAGGGCACACCCCAGACAATGATGGCATATGTCAATATTTCTACGTCTTCCAATCGGAAGGCGAGGAAATAGACAATGCGCGAATAATTTGCGCAAAACTTGAGGAGCTTTTTCGTTCCTCAAAAACTCATCTACCTGAGGCATTGGAAATGCTCAGGGTAGAATACCCAAATGTTCTTTCCATTCCATCAACCTAATTTTAATTAGGTTGAAAAAAAATATGTTTGACCTGGACTTTGTTCGGGTCATTCTTTCTTTATAAAAGAACTTGTAGTATCTTGAAAAAATAACGGTTTTAAATCAACTACAGGCAGGAAAAATGTCGCCCAGCTATTGAGCTATTACGAGGGTCTTGATTTTTGTTAAATTATATGCTATAATCAATGTAATTATATAAAAATAACATCTATTCTATTAAATTTAATATATTTTATATATAAAATAAAAATAAAAATAAAAATAAAAAATTATGAACATTCTTGAATTTCAAAAATATAAAAAATTATTTAATAGAAAGTCTTTACATTTGGGCAATTATGCGTTGCTCTTTTTAGTTATTTTTGTTTTATCAATATCACTATTATTCAAAGTACCAACAGATAGGTCTTTAATAACTAATGCATTATCAAAAGAAGGGGATTCTATTGATGAAGGAATATCAATAATACCAGACAAACCACTAATTGTTAAAGGATTGTCAAATGATTCTATACCAACACAAAGTAAAACATGGACATGGTCTAGTGATGATGTAAATGCTATATATAGATATGTAATAAATCAAAATGAAACACATAAATTTACTGATGAAAAATATGGTACTACGACAACAGCCACTCAAGCATTCGGAGATGGAATTTATTATATACATGTTCAGGCACAGGATAGTCTAAAAAACGTAAGTTTAGTTGAAACTGTTTATGCTGTTTTGGACAATACAGGGCCAACCATAACTATCTTTGGATTTAATCCAACATCAATATATCAATATTATACATATATAGATGAAGGTGCTATGGCAATAGATTCTATAGACAGTAGTCATACGACAATTCATGTTACAATGGAAAACGATGTTAATACCTCAATAATAGGAAATTATTCTGTTCAATATATAGCATCTGATAAATTAGGTAATATTAGTACGTCTACAAGAGTAGTAGATGTTTTAGTTAGACCATCAACAGGATCAGTAAATGGAATGATATAGATATTAATAAAGATAATAATATAGATAAAACTAAGAATGATAAAAATAATGTAAATAATAATGTTGAAAACATAATTAGTGAAGATAAAGATGTTGTTGTTGATGTTGAAAACATAATTAGTGAAGATAAAGATGTTGTTGTTGATGTTGAAAACATAATTAGTGAAGATAAAGATGTTGTTGTTGATGTTGAAAACATTGGTTTATTTATTAAATCACTAGATTCATCAACGGTTTATCTTTTAGATGAGAATAATATAAAACGTCCATATATAAATCAAGGGGTTTGGAGTTCTTATTTTGGTACGGATTATTCTCCTATAAGCATAGTTAATAAAACAGAAATTTTGAATTATCAATTAGGAAATCCAGTTTTATATAAATCAGGCACCCTAATCAAAATACAATCAGATTCAAAGGTATATAAAATTACTGAAAATAATATTTTAAGATGGATTGTATCTGAAGAAGTCGCGGAAAGATTATATGGCAAACTTTGGAATACATTAATTTATGATATACCGGAAATATTTTTTTATGACTATGTCATTGGGGAAAATATTGAATAATTAAAAATTTAAACAAAAAACACCTTATATGAGCTGTGCCCTATTTAGTAGATACTAACAAAAAGACGTTTTATGGTTGTTTTGTTGGTAATATGTTATTTTTAAATATTTTTGGGGACAATTTTGAACATACTTTAGGGTGGTAAAATATTTATTATTCTACTTTACATGTGGTATAGGTGTTTCACTTTTATAGATTGTTATTAATCTATCTTCCGCAATACCATTAATTGGTGCATCTGGAGTAATAGCTGGTAGGGGGTTATCTAGTGTTGTTTCCGCAGTATCCGAAATGAAAAAAAGTTAAAAAAAATTGGAGATATATTTTTTATAAAAATATATATTTAAATAACAAAAAACGCTCATTTCTGAGTGTTTTTAGGTTTGAACCACGACAAGGTGTTGAGTCCTCTTGAAGTTCTTAAAGGGTGGTACGCCGTGGAGGACTTGAACCTCCGACCATCAGCTTAAAAGGCTGTTGCTCTACCAACTGAGCTAACGGCGCATAAACCTTGTATTGTTTAAAATCAATAAATTTATAATAAGATTATCATATACCTTTCTAATAGTCAATAATATGTACAGTTAACACTAATAGGTAACACTTGGTATACTTAGGGGTAACACTGTTAACTAATAAACAAATATATGCCTTTAAAACCAAGTTATCCAAAAGAAAAGCGAGTTTTATGGTATTTAGGAGT